>CBDUGR010000108.1:0-7089 GCA_965366515.1 uncultured Gammaproteobacteria bacterium
CATAGCTTATTGTTTGCTATTTCTCGTTCGTATTGATCAATAATCAGGTCAGCATATTGATTGATTGGCTGAGTAAAACTTTGTGTCTGATCCTCTTTATACACCGCGTCAATCAGTTGGTTGTTTAGATTGAGCTGCATGGGGCGGCGAGGTGTCCCCATTCCGATGGCGACTTCCGGACAAAGTGGCTTGAGAGTGATCAATGGGCTGAATTGGTTGATCAGATCCGGCTGTATTTTTGAGGTGCCGTCATATCTGACGCGCTCACCGCTAAGGCAGGCACTGATGCCTACGCAGGGTTGTCTCCGCGTTTCGTTACTCGATAAAAAAGGGTATTCTTGCCACATTCTTCATCGCTCACATTTTGAACTTTAAATACAGCATCAGCTAATAATAGGCTTTTTAAACCATAGACACACCAGTTTGCTATGCTGCGAATATTGCAGATAGCATAACATAGCGGAAACTAATGTATGAAAGGTAATATTTTCAGGGGATTGGGGTATCTTTATCAAGGACTGGGTTTGCTGTTTAAACCGGGAATATGGCCCTATGTGGTGGTTCCTCTAACGATCAATCTGATCCTGTTCTCACTAATAATCGCTTATGCCTATCAGCAGTTCAACTTCTGGATTGTTTCGATTCTGGACTGGCTGCCTGGTTGGTTGAGCTTCGTCGATTGGCTGCTATGGGTGACCTTTGGCCTTTTTATTCTGTTTATAGTGATCTTTACTTTTAACCTTCTGGCGAACCTGATCGCCGCACCATTTAACGGTTTTTTGGCCGAAGCGGTAGAAAGATATCTGGTTGGAGAGCCGTCCAGACAGGAACCACGGACATTGGCTAAAGAAGTGTTGGTTAGTCTAGTGAGGGAGGTGCGTAAGATGGGCTATTATCTGCCTAGAGCATTACTGCTTTTTTTGCTGAGTTTAATCCCTTTCATAACGCCGATTGCCCCGCTGCTTTGGTTTTTGTTTGGCGCCTGGATGATGGCCATACAATATCTGGATTACCCTATGGATAACAACCGTATCTCGTTCGGCCGTATGCGCCTGGAGTTACAGGAGCAGCGGTTAACACCTCTGGGATTTGGCTCTGGGGTGTTACTGGTAGCAATGGTGCCTCTATTAAATCTGTTTATTATGCCTGCCGCCGTGGCGGGTGCAACCGTATGCTGGGTAAAGGAGCTTCGCTAGCAGTTTGAGAAATTGATCAGCAAGTTGCTAAACATTTGGCTGTGAAAGCAGTCTAACTAATGGTCCGTTAGTTAGACATAATAAGCCGTTGTTTATTACTTAATATAATTCGATTTTTTTGGAGGGGAAATGATACGTATAGGTATTAACGGATTTGGCAGAATTGGCCGCTGTATAACGCGAGCAATACACGAGAATAGTCTACAGGAGAAGTTCCAACTGGTGGCTATCAATGAACTGTCAGATTACGAACTGCTAGCCCATCTTTTACAATTTGATTCAACACACGGTTATTTTAACGCGGATATAGCGTTGCAAGCGGATCAGATGGTGATCAATGGTCACACCACTCAGCTATATTCCGAGAAAAACCCTGCGGAGATTCCCTGGCGAGATTTGGCGGTTGATCTGGTGCTGGAATGTACCGGCAAGTTTAAACAGGTGGATCAGGCTGGTGCACACTTGAGTTCGGGTGCGCCCAGAGTTTTGGTGAGTCACCCCGTGCAGGGAGCGGATGCAACAGTGGTTTTCGGTGTGAACCATCGAACTCTTTCGTCAGAGCACAGGGTTGTGTCCAATGCATCCTGTACTACCAATTGTCTGGCACCAGTGGCTAAGGTGTTACATGATGCGATCGGAATAGAGCAGGGGTTTATGACCACGATTCATGCCTACACTAATGCCCAGGCGTTGCTGGATAAAGTAAGTGGTGATTATTACCGTTCCAGAGCTGCCGCACAGTCAATGATTCCAACAAAAACAGGCGCTGCCGCAGCGGTAGGGTTGGTATTGCCTGAATTGGCAGGCCGACTGGATGGGATGGCGGTGCGCGTACCAACTGCGAATGTTTCGCTGATAGATTGTCAGTTCAACCTCAGCCGTGAGAGTAGTGCCAAAGAGATCAATCAGCTGATGGAGCAGGCTGCGAACGGTGAGATGAAATCGGTGCTTGGGTATAACGCTCGCCCGCTGGTGTCCATAGACTTCAATCATAATCCGCATTCCAGCATTTTTGATGCGACTCAGACGAAAGTTAATGGAAGACATGCCAAAGTGATGAGCTGGTATGACAACGAATGGGGATTTGCCAACCGTATGCTGGATACTGCGCGCTATATCTGCGAACTTTAGTTGCTGTAGCAGTTCATTTTATTATTTATAGGCGTAGTTGAGCATAATACACACAAATAGAATAAAGCCGACCCAATGGTTATGCAGAAATGCACGAAAGCATAGATCCCTGTCGCGATCTTTCATCAAATATTGGTGATAGATAAAAAGTAGCGCGACTAAGGCCAAGCCGAGGTATAGCCAGTGCCCCATGTCCATGCGATAGCCGATAGCACAGAAGCTCAGTATAAACAGGCATTGCAGTATGCCTATAATCTGTTTGTCGGCCTCACCAAAAAGTATGGCTGTCGATTTAACCCCGATTTTCAGGTCGTCGTCACGATCGACCATGGCATAGATAGTGTCATAAACGACTGTCCAAAGAACATTGGCTGAATAGAGCAACCAGGCTATAAAGGGCACCGTATTGGTTTCAGCGGCAAAAGCCATCGGTATAGACATGGAAAACGCGGCGCCTAATACCACCTGCGGCAGATAAGTGTAGCGTTTCATAAACGGATAGGTGATCGCCAGCAATATGGCGACAAAAGACAAACCGATGGTTAACGCATTCGTTAATAGAACGAGATAAAGTGAGCTGACGACGAGTATCGCAAACAGGGTGCAGGCCTCGGCAGTCGATACGCGGCCGGTGGTTAGGGGGCGCTCGCTGGTGCGCTTGACCTGGTGGTCAATTTTACGATCTGCGTAGTCGTTAATAATGCAGCCCGCAGCCCTCATGAAAATAACACCGAACACAAAGATAACTAAAATACGTTCGCTGGGGAATCCTTCGGCAGCTATCCAAAGTGCCCAAAGAGTCGGCCACAACAGTAAATAGGTGCCAATAGGTTTGTCTATGCGCATTAGTCGAGCATAATCGGATATCTGTTCTTGCAAAGACTGGAAAAAATTGCTCATTGTTAGTGAATTCTTATTTGGTGACCGGGTGATTATAGCCTAACTTTGCTGGCATACTGCTCTAGAGGAGGCAAAAAAACTTCAGTGACTAAGACTGGTTTTTTATGTAAGAAAAATTTTGAACGCCTACCCCATAAGGATCGATTACTGTCGCAGTGCTTGAGCGCATCAATGCTCTGTTGAGCGAGCATAGCTATTTCAAAGACCGTTCTTTTCATGCTGGGGTCTTTAAAAAGAACAGATCCAAGGGATTGATCACCCAGTGTTTTTAAGTGACGCAGCTTGCCTTTTAAAGTGCTGACTGGAAAAATGCTGCGGGCATAGACCCAGGGTTGCCCCATGCACACAAGCTCAACTTCTCTGACCAACGCTACCCGGCCGGGTTTTAGATTCAATAAGCGAGCTTCGGATAGATGTGGAGTTTGCCAGTTTTGCTGTAGTTTTCGAACAAAAAACGCTCCCTTTGATACCTCGATTAATCTTTTTGTCAGCGAGCTTGTATCAAGTAGCCATTGAGCCAGTGAAGTGCTAATTGATGCGAGAGGTGACCGCTTATACTGGTGCCAGTGATTGAGCGCGAGGTGTTTCGAATGAACCAAGTTGAACCTTAATTTGGAATAATTTTTGACCGAGCTGCATTATAAACGTGGATTTGTTGGTTGTCTCCCCAAGCTGGGCAAAGCCCTAATTTTTTGCGAACAGGCTGGTCATCTGCTCGATTTCCTGGGAAGAATCGAAAACGTCACTCATGACCTGTTCGATTGCATTGGGTTCTAGACCTAGCCGCTCGTAAAGATGCACGGGTATAGTACTGTAGGGTATCTGACCAATGCCCTTGGCCTTGAGTAAGCGTTTCGTGATAAAGCACAGATTTGCGTAGATATGATGGTGCCCTGAGTAGTCAGGTGAATGCTGAAATCTTAGGGCCGCGGATACTTCTGCTGGTAGCTTCCAGGCTTGTAGTAAGTGACTGCTTATTTGATCCCGGCAGACGCCTAACAGGTGAAATTCGATATGGCAGTATAGGAGGTGTCTATTGGCCAGCTGCAGCTTGTTAATTTGCTGGAAATAGTTTGGAAAAACATGGGCAACCACTAAATATCCGAAATTATTAAGCAGGCCAATCAGGTAGCAAAGCCCAGGTGAAGCTCTTTGCTCACTGTTGATTGCGCGATTTAACTTCTCCATGGTAAGTGCACAGTAGATAGATTGTTGCCAAAATGACTTAATGCCATAAGGGCATTCTTCAGGATACTTGAGCGTTTTCCCAATGGAGAGCCCCAAAGCCAGATTCATGACCAGCTGAAAACCCAATACACGCACTATGGCATCATGAATAGAATTAATTTTCCCTGGCGCCGAGTAATAGGGGGAGGATGCCCAGCCTACTACCTGTGCCGCAAGCGCGGGATCCAGCCCGACGATTTTTGCCAGATCCTCAACATCGGCCGATGGGTTTGATCTTAGTTCCAGTATCTGCTGAGCAATCATAGGCAGGGGCGGAATGCTTAAAGTGTCCTGTAGCTCTTTCTTGATTCTGAGGGACGTATAGCCTCGGATTGCATTATGGATATCGCTGATATCGTTATGTGTCAGACCTTGGTCATAATCATCAAGATCGGGTAAAGCGATATCCGCTTTTAGTGTAGGGCAATCAGCATAAAGTTTAGATACTACAGCACCGCTCACTACGATAAACAGATTTTTGATGCCGCAAGGCAGATAGACTTTCTGTGCCTTTAAAAGTCCTTCATCTATCAGCGTTGCTGGGCTATTTGTTGTTGGGATTGCGTTAACACTCTCACAACTCTGACGTGCATTTAGGCTTTGTTCTTCTTCAATTGACAAGGGCGAGCACTTTTTCTTTAAATGCTCACTTACGGCGTCGATACTGCATAACGCGGTTACCGAACCCACATATCTAATGGTTTGATCACCAGCCTTTAGATAAAAGCAGCGCGCTAACAGCTTCGAATTCACATTGGCGCGCTGAATACGTGAGGTCAGTAAATCGTTATCCTGTTGTTCAATTTCGTATGGAAGGTTGAGCTCTTCCATATGCTTGGCGATATGGTTTGGAACTTTCACAACACTAATCTCGCTACTTGAAATTGCAACTACCATGTGATGTTTGTCGGCGCAACATCCCTGCCAAACCAGTTTATAAACTCTGAAAATACGGCTTGTTGTAAGTAGGAGTCCTTTGTTCTGAGTATACTACCAATTACTGATTTTCCCAGAATAGTTATGATAATTACTATACTTGCCCATATGCCTGTTGATTGCCCAGCCATCTTTCTAACAAAGGATTAAGTAGTTCAGGCCTGTCATGGATGATCGACTTTGCACAATTTTGCGCTTGAGGCATCAGTTCGCTGTCGCGCTCCAAATCGGCAATTTTGAATGCTACAATCCCTGTTTGTCTGGTGCCTAGAACATCACCAGGGCCACGTAGTTTTAGATCCTTTTCCGCTATCTTAAAACCATCATTTGTCTCGCGCATGACGGTTAAACGCTGACGGCTGTTTTCTGATAGCGGAGAGGCGTACATGAGCACGCAATAGCTTTGTGTTTTTCCACGCCCGACTCGACCTCTAAGCTGGTGGAGTTGTGCCAGTCCCAAACGTTCAGGGTTTTCAATAATCATCAGGCTTGCATTTGCTACATCGACGCCGACTTCAATTACAGTGGTAGCCACCAGTAGCTGGATTGCGCCGATTTTAAACTGCTGCATGATTTCTGCTTTGGCGTTGCTGGTCAGGCGGCCATGGATCAAACCGATTCGAAGCTCCGGGAGCGCGCAGGTGAGGAGTTCCATTGTTGCCTCAGCAGCTTGGCATTGCAGCGCTTCGGACTCCTCGATAAGTGTGCAAACCCAGTAAACCTGCGTGCCTGTTTTGCATGCGTTACGCACTCGGTCAATTACCTGGTTGCGTTTTTGTTCACTAATTAAAAGGGTTTCCACGGGTTTTCTGCCTGGGGGTAGCTCGTCGATAATGGAGCAATCCAGATCTGCGTACGCGCACATTGTCAGTGTGCGCGGAATGGGTGTTGCAGTCATAATCAGTTGATGGGGTGTGAGGCCCTGCTCCGACCCCTTTTCTAATAATGCCAGCCTTTGGTGAACGCCAAACCGGTGCTGTTCGTCAATAATTACCAGCCCCAGACTTGGAAATGACACACCTTTCTGAAAAAGTGCGTGGGTGCCAATTGCAATCTGCGCGATCCCTTTATCGAGAATATGTTGCTGAGATTGGCGTTCTTTGGCTGTTTGTTTGCCGGTTAACCGGGCGATATTAAGCTTAAGCGGAGCCATCCACTGCTGGAAATTCTTTAAGTGTTGTTCCGCCAGAATTTCTGTTGGTGCCATTAATGCTACTTGCTGTCCTCCAGCCACTGCTTGCAAAGCCGCCATTGCCGCGACAACGGTTTTCCCGGAGCCGACATCGCCCTGAATAAGCCTGAGCATAGGTTTGTTGCCTGCTAAATCAGAGCCTATCTCATGCGCCACACGTTTTTGTGCCTGGGTCAATTGAAATGGCAGCTGCTGCAGAAATTGCTTAGTCAGCTTGTTGTCCTGTGGCAGCGATTTTGCCCGGTTGGAACGTATTTGCTTTCGCAGTAGCAGAAGGCTGAGCTGGTGTGCTGTCAATTCCTCTAGTGCAAGTCTTTGCTGGAGCGGATGACATTTTTGCTCCAGCATTCTGATCTCCTGTTCCGAGATTTGGCGAACGGGTGGGGCATGGAGAAAAGCCAGTGTTTCTGCCATGCTGAAGTTATTGTTTGTACTTTGACAGGGCTCAGGCAATAGATCGGCTAGCAAACTTGTGTTTGCTAGCATATTGACCGCCTGCGCGGTGAG
>CBDUGR010000109.1:0-7085 GCA_965366515.1 uncultured Gammaproteobacteria bacterium
TAAAGGCTGGAAATCCTCAAAAGGCCAATCGTTGATATATGGCGTTTTCATTGCTTCCATCTTCGCTTTCAGGCCATCGCGCTCTTTCAACATATCTTCAATGTAGAAATTGAGACGCATACCTTCCCAGGGACGATACCATTTATCCAGCCGACGCTCGGTAACCGAGTGGCCATGTTCCATATACCAATCAATATCCTTGCCGTTCCATAGCAACCCTTTACGGCGTGCGATCTCGCGGTCGGTATACTTCTTATCCAGATCTAACTGCAATTCCGGCTTCTGTTCAAAACCGAGAATCATATTAATGACGCTGTTATATGCCTCCAGACAACCCAGGCGCTCAGATAATTCATAGAATATCTCTTCTTCGCTCTTGGTGTTGTAGATTGGATCAGTCGCTGGCTGGCGGAAACACTGACCTTCCGTGTGGGGCGGCTCAATCATGGTGCAGTTCCAGGTTTCCAGCACGTCACTGGAGGGCAGGATAACGTCAGCAAAGTCCGTCATCTCGTTCGGCACTACATCTACGCATACAATAAAGCGCATATCCTTGAGGAACTTAACCCATTTTTCGCGAGGACCCTGAATTGACCATACCGGGTTGGAATGACAGTTAACAATCACATCCGGAGTAAATTCCACACCCCAATATTCACGGTTCTCATGTACCAGCAAATTCAAGTGCGGCGCATTCACCCCATTGGGGAAGTGCGACGCGAGGTGATATTCGTTGGTGGGATAAGCAAATTCTGGCATATGCCCAAGCTGGTGCGGGGTACCCAGCATCTGACCACATTCACCCATTTCAACGTGGTTATTATCCACCTGACCGTCATCGATCGTCACACCCATATGTCCTCCCGGGGTGTCGATATTTCCGATCAACATGTTCACCAGTTTGAACGCCTGGTTGGTTTGGGCACCTAGTTTACGCCCCTGAGCTCCACGGTAGTAATTATACGCAGCAGGTCTGAACGGTAAAGTTCGGCCATCTTCAACCTTAATGGTCTGCCCAATTTTGGCAGCTTCGGAAAACTCCCTGGCAATACGTCGCGTGGTCTCTGCAGGAACCGTAGTTATTTTCTCCATCTCTTCCGGAGAGCAATCTGCGAGGATATCCTTATATACTTGGAAAGCAGGTCGGCACTCAACACCGTTGACCGTGTAATTACCTTCCAATGCCAGGTTATCATTTTCCAGCGTCGGGTCATTCCATAGTTTGGCGCAATTGTCTTTGCTATCCCAAACATACATCTGTTTTTCCGTATCCCTGACAAAATAGCCGTCGGGGCCAACCAGGTAAGGCGCGTTACTATCTTTGCGCAGAAAATCAAAATCACAAAGTCCTTCATTGACCAGCACATGAGACATACCCAGTGCAAAGTGCCTATCGGTTGCGGGTCTGATAGGAACCCATTCGTCAGCTTTCGCAGAACCAATGGAAAGTCTTGGTTCAATGGAAACGACTCGCATACCACGATCAATGCGCGCTTTTGCTACCCAGTTGGATTGTGCGGCGGCATGCAGGTGAGATGAGAAACCATCACCGGTACCATTGTTGATCCAATAATTACAGTATTTCGCATCGTTTGCACAACCAAACGCAGAATGGATGTATCCGTTCATGGGGTGATAAGCGCCACCACACATGGTTCCACCTGATTGGTAAAAGTTGTGGCATCCAATTGCCAGCGGCCAGAACCAGATATGCATCTTTTGGAAATCTTCCAATGAAGGTAGAATTTTCCGAGGATCTTCATCTAGAGATTTTTTAATCTCTCTGGCGGTTATTTCAAACGCCTCGTCCCAACTGATAGGCTCCCATTTAGGGTCAATGCCTGGTCCCTTTTCCGGATTGGTACGTTTTAAAGGCTCCTTAAAACGACGCGGATCGTAATGTCGTAAAATCGCGGAATTACCCTTCGGGCAAAGCTTCCCATTATTCGACGGATTCGTGGGGTCACCCTCGATTTTATTGATAATCCCGTCATCGGTAACATGAATCATGTTTGAACAGGAGTGAAGGCACATCTTACAAGTCGAGCGCACCCAGCGACCGGACTTGATCGAATTAGCGGTAGGAGATGGATTTGTCATCACTATTCCTCTCAGTATTGCTATCAGTTTAAGGTGTTAAATGAACGTGTATATTTTTGCTATTTTATAGTTATATCAATTTAACTGTAAATTTAACATTAAATTTAATTATTGTAAACCCCCTTTACAATCCATAAACACAAACCAAACCATTGAAATGGATCCATAAACCCTTATCTTGGAGCAGATTATGGACTGTTAATTTTTGTTTGGATTAAATTAGACTTATCGCGCATAAGCGAGCTTATACACAGGCCGCAGACTGGGCCCTGAGAAAGAGATACTGCAACAAATCCTGGAGACATATTGCGTGACCGTAAGGAGTACAGAAGGCTAAGTTTACTACTGCTTTTGCTAAAAATAAACAATACTTCAGACTAAGAAAATGTACCTTCAACATTGGCTAAAATTAATCATAACATTGATGGTTATATTCTAAATAAAAACGGTTTATTACACTTTATAGTCGGGTATGCTTATAATTGATCCATATAAACATATTTGGGAGACTGCATCTTGATTTCAAAACATAAAGCTATTAGCGCCAACCTGCAAATGGAATGGCATTTAGCTACCAATGAGCGTGAAATCAATTTTACCGACTTTGAGTTCTCTGTTATGCGAGTCGCTGCAGCATTCGACCGCTGGCAAAAGGACTGCCTGGCCTGTTGTGTAGAGGGGGGCTTATCGGCCATGGAAAATGCTGTGTTGCACCTAATCAGGATGCATGACCGACCAAAAAGTATTTCTGATATAGCCAGGCTTATGAACAGGGACGATATTTCCAATCTACAATACTCGCTGAGAAAGCTCGTCAATGCACAACTTATTAAACGTTCTGACAAGCGCGACAGCAAACGCTCTGCTTGCTATACCATTACCTCGAAAGGCCGACAGATCACCGATCAGTTTGCGGAATTCAGAAGGGATCTACTGCTAACGCTGACAGATTCGATTAAAGATTTTGATGAGGATGTGGTCGTTGCATCCAAAGTAATTAGCATTATGGCCGGGCTGTACGATCACGCGTCCAGTATTGCATCAGCTCATCCGCGCGCCTAGCCAGCAAACACTCTCTAATTTTTCCATTTTAGAGCGCAATTCACGATTGCGCTCTAAAATGACAATTCGCGTAAAACATCAAGCATCGTTAAGCTGCAGCATTTTCCTTAATGCCTTAAAGGGTAGCATCACACAATCATGCCTGCTTTTGTGCGCTGCTACGGGCTTGAACACATTCAGAGCTTCCCAGCCCTGAATGGGCCAATCATCCGTACCCTCGCCCTTAAGCATGGCGCATAGAGCCTGCTCCACCCGTAGAATATCTGTCTCGGTCGCATCAATGACTGAGTTGGCTATGGCATTCGCAGAGGCCCTGCAGAGCAAACAGCCTTTTACCTGGTGCGTTTCACTTGCTATCTTGCCATTATCCAGTCTTAACTGAATACTCACACGATCACCGCAAAGGGGATTATCAAGGGTGATTGTACGATCAGGCTGCTCCAGCGGCTCTTTTGTTACATTGGCTTGGGCCAAGGTCTTTATGTCTTCATGATAGAGACTGTTATTCATCTTAAAAAATCCACCGCCTCGTTCAACCCCTCTAACAATGCATCGACGTCTGCATCGTTATTAAATACCGCAAAACTTGCCCTCGTGGTTGCCATCACATCCAATGCATCCATTAAAGGTTGGGCACAGTGGTGACCGCCTCGCAAAGCCACGGCACGCTGATCCAGTAAATGGCAAATATCATGCGGATGACAGTCTTCAATATCAAATGAAACAATGGGTAAGCGAGCCCCTTCCAAAGCAGGGCCGAGCACCCGCAAACCGGCAATAGAGGGTAACTCGTTCGCCAGTCGCCCCAGCAATTTTGCTTCGTGCGTCTTAATGTCAACCCAGGGTAACATCGTTAGCCATTCAACCGCTTCACCCAGCCCTATCGCTTGCGCTATTGGCGGTGTTCCCGCTTCAAGACGCTGATTGGTTTCCAAAAACCGGGTTCCGGCCGGCGTGACCCGCTCAACCATACCCCCACCATACATAAATTCTGGCAGCTCACTCAACAATGCGCCTTTTCCCCAAAGTACGCCAACCCCGGTTGGTGCATAACACTTATGCCCGGAAAACACGTAAAAGTCAGCACCGAGCGCCTGCACATCAACCGGCCCATGCGGCACCGCCTGCGCCCCATCGACAACCAGCTTGGCTTCAACCTGATGAGCGGCTTGCGCCAAAAGACCCAAATCGGGCATCTCCCCAGTGACATTTGAAGCCTGTGTAACGGCAACAATTCTGGTTCGTTCGTTAATTAGAGAAGACAGATTTGATAGATCCAGAACACCATTTTCATCGACAGGAATCAGCTGTAGTTTTGCACCCTTTCTTTTACATAGCATTTGCCAGGGAACAAAATTACTGTGATGTTCGATCATCGATACCAGTATTTCATCCCCATCAGCGATATTTTCACCCAAGCTGTAGGCAAGCTGATTTACTGCGGCCGTTGTGCCCGAAGTAAAAACAATCTCACTGGGATCAAAGGCGTTGATATAGCGCGCCACACTGGATCGTGCCGATTCATAGGCGTCAGTTGCCTCCGCCGCTAACCGGTGCACCCCGCGTGCAACATTCGCTCGATACCCCGTTTCAAACTCTCGCACTTTGTCGAGCACAGTGTCAGGAGAAAAAGTGGTTGCTGCATTGTCCAGGTAATGCAGCGGATGCCCATTAATTGACCGCTGCAGAATGGGAAATTGATCACGAATCCGGGTAATCGTTTTACTCATAAAAGCTACGCTCCGGTTTCACCGTTGGCACGCCCCAGCTCTTCCCTGGTATCAATATCAGAAAAAATAGCTTCATCGCTGATAGGGACTTCCCAAACATTGGCAGCATTCTCCTTAATGATGGTTTTTGCGCCTACATCTCCAGTTAGTTTCTGCATCCCCATAAAGTAACGTTTTGACCAAAGCACCGGATTACCGCGACGACCATCCTTAATGGGCATTACGATGTCACGCTCCAATGCTGGATCAAATTCGGCAATTAACTCATTAATCTGATTTTTAGTGACGAAAGGCATATCGCCCAACAATACAATAGCGCCATCCACATCATCCGACAGGCTGGCAATACCGCACTTCACCGAACTGGCTATGCCTGACGCGTAATCGGGGTTATGCACAAAATTGAGGTTTCTGCCGGTCAAGGCAGCCTCCAGTTTATCTGATTGATGTCCGGTAACCACGGTGATAGATTCTACATTCGACGCAAGAGCTGCATTGGCCACACTTACCACCATTGGCACACCTTTAACCAGAGACAACAGCTTATTCTGCTCACCCATACGCGTCGAGCTTCCCGCCGCCAAAATAATCGCAGCTATGCGTAATTTATGCTGATACTTGGGTTTCGCGGCCAGCCGGTGGCGCCTCTCAGAGTGGGCAACATCCTTGATTAATCCACCAACTCCCATACCCATAATATCTTCGGAAACCACTTTTACACCTGCTAGTATACGTTGCAGCACCCAGTCCAAACCATTCAGTTTCGGGGAGCGACTGCAACCCGGCAGATTTATAATCGTGGTATCCCCAAGACGCGCCAGCAACAGCATATTGCCTGGTTCAACAGGCATTCCGAACTGGATGATTTCACCCCCACTAGCCTTGATAGCCGAAGGTATGACATCGCCAGTATCAACGGTAATACCTGCACCGCAAATCATTATCGGATTACAACCTTGATCGAGGGCCTGCTGCATAGCAGCCTTAACCTGCTCGACATCATGTTCGCAGCGCTGCTGGAACACAACCTCACTATCCAAAGCCCGCATTCGACCTTGAGTAACCTCGTAGGTGGAGTCTAAAATTGATTCTTTTAGCGCAGAAGTCCTGGTCTGAATCAGCGCGGCGTTATGCGGCTTATAGGGCCGCACCTCTATCGCCGGTTGATCTCCCTTTGCAAACTGAACGGCGCTATCAACCAAAGATTTTTGTACCGCGAAAGGAATAATTTTGATGGTAGCGACGGCCTGTTCCGCATGCGCCTCTGCCTTATCTGGCAAGGTCGCAACAGCAATTGCGCCATCGGCGAGATTTATAGCATCGATCCTGGACTTATCAATAAGTGTCAAACCGTGCTGCTTGGCATAAAGATTACATCGCCCGGCAATCGGCTTGCCGACAAGTAGCTGCTCGCCCGCCAACTCACGCGCAACAGCTTCGGCGGCCTGATCTTCATTGACATCACCAGGCTCAAGCTTAACCCCTGTGACCAGATCAATGTTCGCCTGATTTAGCAGTTCCAGGTGCAGCGCAGTTAACTGACAACCTTTCTTTAGGGTTTTCCCATTCAGGCGCATGGTATGGGCCAGTATTACTCCCTCCGCTTCTGAACTGGGAAACTGTGCAAATATCACTTGCCTACCTCGCGTATCGAGACTGAATGATCTGCGCCAAGGTCGCAACCGCGACTTCCGCAGGAGAACGCCCACCTAAATCCAAACCAACCGGGGCGCAAATTCGCTGCAAACTGTCGGCAAAACCTGCCTCACTAAGCCGCTCTATTCTTTTAGCATGGGTGCGAGTGCTGCCCAGACAACCAATATAGAAAGCATTACTTTTTAAGGCTTCGATAATTGCCGGATCATCAATTTTCGGGTCATGCGTGAGGGTCACCACAGCTGTTTGACTATCAAGCTGTAATTTTTCCAGCGCTTCGTCAGGCCAGTCACATATGAGATCAACACCGTGAAACCTTTCCTCTGTCGCAAAAGCTCGACGTGGATCGACCACCGTCACCTGATAACCGACCTCTTTGGCGATCGGTGCTAGTTTTTGTGCAATATGCACAGCGCCAACAATCACTAACCGATAGGGAGGCACATAACTGCGAACAAAGAGAGCATCACCCGACTCCGGCAGCTTGCCACTACGTCCACTATGAAGCATATTTTGCACACGGCTTTGCTCGCCGGA
>CBDUGR010000110.1:0-7083 GCA_965366515.1 uncultured Gammaproteobacteria bacterium
TGCAGTCCCCCATTATTAAATTTATGCCGGATGAAGTGGTGCAGCAGCTGATTGAAAGACTGGGAGCTGAAGATGGGGATATTCTGTTCTTTGGCGCTGACAAAGAAAAAGTGGTCAATGAAGCACTGGGCGCACTGCGGGTAAAACTGGGTGAAGATCTGCAAATGATAGAGCGCGAATGGGCACCGTGTTGGGTAGTGGATTTCCCCATGTTTGAAACACTCGATGGCGGTGGGTTGACGCCGTTGCATCACCCGTTCACCGCGCCATCCTGTTCCGTAGAGGAGCTTCAGGCTAATCCGGAAAATGCACTGTCCAGGGCCTACGATATGGTGCTTAACGGCACTGAATTAGGCGGTGGTTCGATCCGTATACATGACCAGAATATGCAACAGCAGGTGTTTCGCGTATTAGGCATTGATGAAGCAGAAGCACAGGAAAAATTTGGCTTTTTACTGGATGCGCTGCAATTTGGTTGCCCGCCGCATGGTGGTCTGGCGTTTGGTTTGGACCGTTTGGTGATGTTGATGACCGGTGCCAGTTCGATTCGCGAAGTGATTGCTTTCCCCAAAACTCAAAGTGCCGCCTGCGTAATGACGGATGCGCCGGGTGAAGTGAATAATGAGCAGTTACGTGAATTAAGTATCAGAATACGCAAGCCGGTTGCTGAAGAGAAATAGCGATATAGGAACCCGGAGAAGCGTTCAGCACGCTTCCAATATTCGGAGTAAATAGATAAATGGCTGGACATAGTAAATGGGCCAATATTAAACATAAAAAGGCCAAGGTAGATGCGCAACGCGGTAAAATTTTTACCCGTTTAATCCGCGAACTAACAGTAGCTGCTCGCATGGGCGGTGGTGACGTAGAAGATAATCCACGGTTGCGTTTGGCTGTAGCGACTGCAAAGAATTCAAATATGCCCAAGGATACCATGCAGCGAGCTATTGATCGTGGCGTGGGGGGGGAAGGTGAGAATCTTGAAGAAATCACCTATGAAGGTTATGGTCAGGCTGGTGTTGCTGTGTTGGTTGAAACCATGACGGATAACCGTAATCGTACGGTTGCCGAAGTGCGGCATGCGTTTAGTAAATTTGGTGGTAACCTGGGGACGGATGGCTCGGTTGCGTATCTGTTTTCCAAGAAAGGTCAGGTAACCTTCGAGCCGGAAACCGATGAAGAGCAGATTATGGAAGCGGCACTGGAAGCAGGTGCCGAGGACGTGGTGACCAATGATGACGGTTCAATCGATGTGCTGACAGAGCCTGAGGATTTCGCTCAGGTCAAAGAGGCCCTGGAGGCGGTCGGTCTGGAGCCGGTTAACGCGGAAGTGGCGATGATACCAGCCACCACTGTCGAGCTGGATGAGGAAACCGGTGAAAGTGTGATGAAGCTTATCGATATGCTCGAAGAGCTGGATGATGTGCAAAACGTATTTTGTAATGCAGATTTCCCTGAATCTGTACTAGGTTAGCGAGACGTCGCAATGGCATTAATTATCGGTATTGATCCTGGTTCAAGGATTACCGGTTATGGCATTGTAAATTGGTCGGGCAGTCAGTGTGAGTATGTTGACAGCGGCTGTATCAGATTAAAGGCGGAAGAGTTACAGGATCGGTTGTATCAGATTTACCAAGGGATAGACCGACTCATCGTCAGTTACAGTCCACAGGAAATGGCGATTGAAAAGGTCTTTATGGCGCGTAATCCAGATTCCGCCTTGAAGCTTGGTCAAGCCCGAGGCGTGGCGATAGTGGCGGGGGTCAATCAGGGCTTGCCGGTAGCAGAATACTCAGCGCGTCAGGTTAAACAGGCGGTGGTTGGCAAGGGAGCGGCAGATAAAAAGCAGGTGCAGCATATGGTCTGTACTTTGCTCAAGCTCAATAAGTCACCGCAGGCAGACGCTGCGGATGCATTGGCTATTGCGCTGTGCCATGCCCATACCCAGCAAAGCCTTATTCGAATGGCTGGCGTCGGTTCCGTGCGTCGCGGTCGTTTACTTCATAAATAATAACCAGTAAAAGCTTTTTGTCATGATAGGACGAATCAAAGGAATTTTGTTAGAGAAGACACCTCCCGACATCCTGATCGAAGTGAGTGGCGTCGGTTATGAGGTGCAAGTGCCGATGAATACTTTTTATCAGCTGCCCGAGGTCAATGAAACGGTGGTTCTCTATACGCACTTTGTGGTCAGGGAAGATGCACAATTGCTATATGGCTTCTGCAACCAAAAGGAACGAGCTTTGTTTCGTGCCCTGATAAAAATAAACGGGGTAGGGCCGAAACTCGGACTGACAATTCTCTCTGGCATAGAAGCCGCTGACTTTGTGCGGGTGGTGAGGAATAACGATGTTACCTCACTGGTTAGTTTGCCGGGTATCGGAAAGAAGACAGCGGAGCGACTGGTTATCGAGATGCGCGATAAGCTGGATGACTGGCAGTCAGAGAATGATGGCGGAAGCGGCGAAGGTATGCAGTCGCCAGCACTGGGTAATGCAATAGCAGAAGCAGAGAGTGCTTTAGTTGCACTGGGCTACAAACCAAAAGAAGCCGTGCAGGCGGTGAAGAGGGTTAGCAGTCCCGGGATGTCGAACCAGGAGTTGATTCGACAGGCACTTAAAGTTATGGTCAAAGTCTAGTTTTGAGATTAAGCTCTGGCTCACCAATTTCGAGCGGAAACCATGATTGAATCAGATCGCCTTATAGCGCCTCAGACCACTGCAACAGAAGAAAGGCAAGACTATGCTATACGTCCAAATTCTCTGGAAGAATACATAGGTCAGCCAGCTGTTCGTGAACAGATGGATATTTTTATCAGCGCAGCGCGGGCGCGGGCCGAGGCGCTGGATCATACACTTATCTTTGGGCCGCCGGGGCTAGGCAAAACCACTTTGGCGATAATTATTGCGCATGAAATGGGTGTGTCTATCAAGTCGACTTCTGGGCCAGTGCTGGAAAAGGCCGGTGATGTCGCCGCATTATTGACGAACCTCGAGCCAGGAGATGTGCTGTTTATCGATGAAATACATCGCCTGAGTCCTGCAGTGGAAGAGGTGCTCTACCCTGCGATGGAGGATTATCAGCTGGATATTATGATTGGCGAGGGACCCGCCGCCCGTAGTATTAAACTGGATCTTCCGAAATTCACCTTGGTAGGAGCGACAACCCGGGCTGGACTGCTGACTTCACCACTGAGAGACCGATTTGGGATCGTGCAGCGCCTTGAATTCTATAATGTGGAAGACCTTACGCGTATTGTATCTCGATCAGCAAGCCTGTTGGGGGTTCCCGTAGAAGAGGCGGGCGCTTCAGAAATTGCCCGACGATCCAGAGGGACGCCGAGGATCGCCAATCGCCTGTTAAGACGCGTCAGAGATTACGCCGAGGTGAAAGGGGATGGACGGGTGGCTCAAAAAACGGCGGATGCCGCGTTGGACATGCTAAACGTCGATCAGCAGGGCTTTGATAATATGGATCGACGTTTGCTGTTAGCCATGATTGAAAAATTTGATGGTGGGCCCGTGGGTGTCGATAGCCTGGCGGCGGCGATTAGTGAAGAACGCGACACCATTGAGGATGTGCTGGAGCCTTATCTAATTCAGCAGGGTTATATTTTGCGTACGCCCCGTGGTCGAATGGTGACTCAGCACGCCTACCTGCATTTTGGTTTGACCGTACCCGATGAAAACCGGAATATCAGTAAAAACGAGCAGGAAAATTTACCCTTATAGCCTTAATAAAATATCGCCTTAATAAAACAGAAAACGAGAATATTTGGCAATGGAATTTAAATGGCCAGTAAGGGTCTACATCGAGGATACGGATGCGGGGGGCATCGTTTATTACGTTAATTACCTGAAGTATATGGAGCGCGCGAGAACTGAGTTTCTGCGCCATCTTGGCGCTGATCATGCTGAAATGATACGTCAGGGAGCCATGTTTGTTATACACTCCGCGGATATTAAGTATCAAGAGCCAGCCTATCTGGACGATGAGTTGGAGGTGACGGTTGTCATAGAGAAAATAAAAAGGACTTATGTGTGTTTTCAACAGCAAATTTTTTGTAGTGGTCGAATGTTAACCAAAGCGTCCATTAAAGGAGTTTGTGTCATAAAAGAATCAATGAAGCCCTGTAGTATTCCGCCGAACATAGTGAGCGCGTTGCAGGCCTATAAAGGAGACAGTTGAATTGGTTGAAAAAATGTCGCTCTGGAGTCTGGTAGCTAACGCCAGTTTTCTAGTGCAGATGGTTATGTTACTGCTATTGGCTGCATCGGTAGTTTCCTGGGTCATGATTTTTCAGCGTGCTAAATTTCTTAAGCATGCGCAACGAACGCTTAATCAATTTGAAGAGCAGTTTTGGTCGGGCATCGACCTGAGCCAGTTGTACGTGGATTTGAAGGCCAAACTGCACGCCAATAGCGGCGTCGAGAATATATTCTGTGTCGGTATTAAGGAGTTTACCCGGCTGAGACAGCGTATTGGTCCGGACCCCGATGCGATTATGGATGGCGTGCAGCGTGTGATGCGAGTGGCGCTGGCGCGTGAAGAGGAAAAGCTGGAAACGCATCTGTCCTTTTTGGCTACCGTGGGGTCGATCAGTCCTTATGTCGGATTATTTGGGACGGTATGGGGCATTATGAATTCCTTTCGCGGTCTGGCAAATGTCCATCAGGCAACTTTGGCAACGGTGGCACCGGGTATTTCGGAAGCACTTGTTGCTACGGCAATGGGTCTTTTCGCGGCCATTCCAGCGGTGGTTGCCTATAACCGCTACTCGTCTAAAGTCGATGCGTTGGCCAACCGTTATGAAGCCTTTGCGGATGAGTTTTCCAGCATCCTGCACCGCAAGGTACATACTACGGAAGCAAAACCAGTCAATAAAGTAGCGGACTAATTCATGGGACGTCGTCGAAATCGTCGTAAACCGGTATCAGAGATCAATGTTGTTCCCTATATCGACGTGATGCTGGTATTGCTGGTCGTTTTTATGGTGACCGCACCATTGCTGACTCAGGGCGTATCGGTGGAGCTTCCGGAAGCACCATCGGAGCCGATTAAGGTCAAAGATAACCAGGAAACCATTATTGTTTCAGTCAAAGCTGATGGCACCTACTATATTGACCTTGGTGAAACCCAGGGTCAGGCGGCTAGTCTGGAATCTATAGCCGAGAGGGTCGGTAAAATCATGCGGGTCAGTCCTGATACTCCAGTGTTGGTTCGTGGTGATAAGGAAGTTAATTATGGCGCTGTTGTTCAATTGATGACGGTACTGCAAACCTCCGGAGTACCAAGTGTTGGTTTGGTTTCAGAACCGCCCAAGAGATAGCGAGATTGACGGGTAAAGGTTTGAAAATTTATTTAGTGCCGGCAGTTCAGGCATTGCTGTTGCACCTGCTGGTATTGCTGCTTTTTTTGTCTGGGTGGGAGGCCAAGAGCAGTAATGATGTAAAGCCGTTGCCGAATATCGTAAAGGCCAGGGTCCTTACTATGGAGGATCCGATAGCCGCCCGCAAGAAAAAGGAAGAAGCAGAAAGAAAGGCTGCAGCAAAAAGAGAGGATGAAAAGAAACGGGCTGCACAGGCAAAGCGGAAAAAGGAGCAGGAAAAGCGTAAAAAAGCAGAAGCGAAACGAAAAGCCGAGCAAAAGAAACTGGCTGAGAAAAAGCTTGTAGAGGCGAAAAAGAAAAAGGCTGAACAGCAGCGCAAGCAGGAGCAGGCTAAACGGCTAAAGGAAAAGCAGCAACGAGAAAAGCAGCTGGCGGAACAATTTCAGCGAGAGCAGGAATTGGAGATGGCGCGCTCTTTGGATGAGGAGTCTGAGTTTCTCGAATCGCAATCCGATATGGATGCGGTAATGTCCTACGTGGCCTTGATTCAATCCAGGGTGATTAAAAACTGGCATCGGCCACTTAGCGCACGCAATGGTATGCAGGTATTATTAATGATTCACCTGGTGCCTACGGGTGAGGTAAATAATGTTTATGTTTTGAAGGGTAGCGGTAATGCTGCGTTTGACCGGTCTGCGGTGCAAGCGGTGCAACGTGCGGATAAATTTGAAGAGTTACAAAAATTGTCCCCTCGTCAGTTTGATGCCAATTTCAGGCAGTTTAAAATGCTGTTTAAACCAGAGGATTTGATTCGGTGATAAGAAAGGGTGTGAGTATCGTTTTGATACTATTGGGGTCTGTCATATTTGGTCAGCAAGCAGCAGCCGAGCTAACCATTGAGATAGCCAAGGGCGTTGATAATCCCACGCGCATAGCGGTGGTGCCATTTGGTTGGAAGGGGTCGGGTGGTTTGCCAGAGGATATCGCACAGATTGTCTCCGCTGATCTGTTGCGCAGTGGTCAATTTGTTGCACTAGATCGGGGTGATATGCTCAGCTTGCCGCAGCAGCGTAAAGAAGTATTTTTTCGAGACTGGCGAGTGGTGAAACAGGAATACCTGCTGGTGGGCTCGGTGAGCCCTTCAGTCAACGGAGGTTATCGTATCCAATACGAACTCTATGACGTTTATAAGCAGACAAGGGTGTTGGGTGAAATTGTCACCGGCGGGCTTAATACCTTGCGGGATGTGGCACACCGGATTAGCGATAAAGTTTACAAAGAAATTACTGGAGTTGAAGGCTCTTTTTCAACACGGATTGTTTATGTGACGGTTAATCGTCAGGTGGATGCTAATGATCTGTTCAGATTGCAAATGGCCGATGCCGACGGATATCGTGCACAAACTATTCTGGAATCAAAGGAGCCGATACTTTCGCCAGACTGGTCGCCCGATGGCAAAAAGGTAGCATATGTATCGTTTGAATCGAGGCGCCCGGCTGTTTATATACAGGATTTGATCACGGGCCAGCGCGAGAAACTGCCAACTTACCGTGGTTTGAACAGTGCGCCTTCCTGGGCGCCAGATGGCAAAAAACTAGCGATGGTACTTTCGCGAGATGGTAACGCGGAACTTTATACGGTTGATTTGACCACTAAAGCACTAACCAGGTTGACCAACCATTTTGGTATCGATACCGAGCCAAGTTGGGCGCCGGACGGCAAATCTCTGGTCTTTACCTCCAGTCGTGGCGGCA
>CBDUGR010000111.1:0-7034 GCA_965366515.1 uncultured Gammaproteobacteria bacterium
TCCTCAGGGGAAACAAAATCACTAAATACAATTCGATGGGAACTCATACCCTGCGCTTGCGCTCGCTCCAAAATTCTTCGCGAAAACTGCTCGGTCGGGGAAAGTAGCCAGAGCACAGTTTTCGGAACTTCCGTCAAAATCTCCATCCAGCAATCCAGGACAGCTGGTGTCAGCTTTGCTGTCTGATGCATGCTTGCGAGAATAATAGCATCATCTGGCAAACCCAGATCGCACCTTGAGGGGCTCGTAGAAGCTTCCTTGAAACCCGAAATCACATTCCTGCATCCCGGTAGAAATATTATATTTTCAGTGAATGCCTCCTCCATTTCAGGAGAAATCAGTGTTCTGTTCGCAAAGACATAATCCACCCAGGGAGCTCCCATAGTAGAGGGGTAGCCGATATGCTGGATGATAACCGGAGCAGGGCGCATGGCCAAAATTTCTGTACGTCGCTCCGGCCCATACCCATAAATATCTACCAGCAAATCAATTTGATCGTCATAAATTTTTTCGGCTACTTCTTGGTTTGAATGGTCTACCAATTCATAGCAGTGTTCTGCAGCTAATGTAATTCGTTTCGCCTGATCACTATCATCTGATGCCTGCAGGCCATACCAATAAATTTCGAACTTATCTTTATCAAGCAATTCTATTAATTCAACACAGAGTATCGTCATTGCATGCTGCCGAAATACAGGGGATACAAACCCTATACGAACTCTCTCTCTAGTTCGTTTCTTATGAATAAACTTTGAATTGGCGGTCAGCTTTTTGATTGCTTCATCAATACAAAGTGCGTATTTACTAGCCACCTGTCGCTCTAGCATAGGATCTTCATTCGGCATATAAAGAGCAAAATTTGGCTCCAAAGGCACCAACTGATTAGCCGCCAACGCTCGTTTAGTCAGGTTCAATATGTTTTGGTAAGTTCCCTCATAATCTTGCCAATCTCCCTCCGAAAATCGTCTGCGTTGATAATCTATATACAAACCTATCGAGCTATAGGGCGGCAATACTGAATCTGGATGTCGAGGCAGCTTCGATAACATACGAACCAGCCCCTGAATGTAATTATCATCTTGCTTGAGGGCCCTACGATAAAACCGCTCTGCCCCTTCTAAGTCCCCAGTAACTGCAAGCAACCGACTTAACGCAAAATTAACGACCGCGGGTAACTTATCATTATTTAACAGGGGCGATATCGTCTGCAGTAGCACGTGCGGTTGAAATGCCTGAATCGCACACTCGATATAATTAAAGATGTCCGTTGCACTCAGCTTTTCTAATGGACTAATCGCACTATAGATTTCGAGTGCCCGTTGATACTGATTGGTTGAATATAAAAATTCGGCGTAAGCCGCCATACCCTCTACCGATTGATTGTTATCGATTATAGATCTAAAAATATTTTCAGCTTCCGCAATTTCGCCAGTGCCGCGCGTGGCTTTTGCCAAATTTATCTGAGCAGGAATATTTTTTTGGTCGAGGCTTATCGCTTTTTTATAGGTCTCTACCGCTTCCTTATATTGCCCTGACAATAACTCTGCTCGACCTAGACCAAGGTAAAACGCTGGCATATTCTTCTTTAGATTGATTGCATTTTTAAACCCCTGGATCGCTGAGGGCAGGTTATTTTGCAGCACGTGAACTTGCGCCAAAAAGAACCAATTTTCAGCCTGGCGGGGGTCAATTTTTAATGCTTGGGTGATATATTCCTCCGCCAAACCCAACTTACCTAGCCGTTGATATGCGATCGCACATAGCATTTTAGCCTGAGCATCGTGTGGTACCAGATTATTCAACTGTTTGAAATAGCGCTTGGCACTGTTAAAATCTTTATTTTTTAGCGCTCTTTGTCCTAATTTATAAAGACTTTCCTGTTTACTGTTTTGCATAATTTATTCGGTCGTTAATATAAATTAATTTCTAGCCCACCAAATGCAAACAAAAGGGATCACACATGTCAGCCGAAATAAAACGTGCAGGTTTAATACTACTTTACGTACTATTGGCCACCGATCTTTTTTACATGTGCCTTCACATTCTTAGTTATATCATCCCCTGGTTCCCAAAAGGTCCGTTCTGGATGATGATGGATGGCAGCTACCCGGAATCTTTCCAATACATCAAAGAATTTTGGATCGTATTACTGCTCGCCTATGTGGCGACAGCTCGCAGATTAAGGACTCTTTGGTTTTGGGCCCTAATTTTCCTTTGGTTAATGCTGGATGATGCACTACAAATCCACGAAAAATTTGGCGGGACCACAGTGGGGCAGTATATTTCAAAGTTCTATACGTTGTCGCGCGAAGATATTTACCACTATGGCCAATTTTTTTACGCCTTGGGTGCCGGCATTATTTTGTTGCTAGTCGGCTCTCAGCTCTATTTCTTTTCTAGCCCCGAGGCGCGTAAAATTTCGAGAAATATTTTCGCACTGTTACTACTTTTAACCTTCTTTGGTGTCTTTATAGACATCATAAGTCACATCATAACACCCTTAAAAACTGTCCTCATGGTTCATGTTTTTAATTTCATTGAGGAGGCCGGAGAACATATAGCCATGAGTCTTATACTCTTTTACTCCTATACTCTCGCGCTTTCGAGGGCATCAAACCAAAGCCTTGAACCCTCGTTTCCATTAAAACCGTTGGCTTAAATAATTACTCTCTAGGCTTTTGCGATAATAGCGCTCTTAACCACAACACATGCCCAAATACGAGATAAACAGCATCACTCCGACGCGGCATCTGCCGCCTTCGCGCTCGTTGAAGCGCTGGCCGCACTGCCGCTCTTAGCAGATTCAATCTGTTTTTTTACATCTTCTGGCATCGCTTCTGACAGCCCTTTAAAGAACTCCCCCAATGCCTTCCCTGCTTCCTCTGGCGTCATATCTTCAGTACTCTTAGAGATATTCTCAAATGCTTTGCCCATCTCTTCAGCACCCTGCTGCCATTCTTTGGTAGACTCTTCAATGGTAGCTTGAATATTCCGTGCAGCATATTCCCCGGATAATTGAATAAAGATAATGACCGCGGCGAGCACTCCGATAACAGTTTGCGCTGTTTGTTGTTTTATTTGGTGTACTTCCAGCGTTGCAAGATACATCAGGTACATACCCCAGCCCACACCAACCAGAGTTCCAAGGTAGGGCATCCAGGCAACTAGCGGCATAATGGGATAAATCACACTGGCATAGGCAATACAACGATAGGCCGTTTCATAATCCTTTTCAGAACCCATCAGTTTCCATACCACAAACATGATCAGGGCTCCGACGAAACTACCGATTAGCGCCATTACTGGAATGATAATGATTGAACTGAAGCCAATGGCTACCGCTCCCATTTTCCCCATACCAAAGAACGAAAACAGGGTGGCCATAGCACCCATAATGAGTGCCATCACCACCAGAAAGATGCAGGGTTCGGCAAATCCGCCAGTTTGTGGCATCGATTTATAGAAAGCGACCGGCTGAGTGACCACCTGTTTCGCGTCTTCGATAACTTTTCCCAAATTAAAATTACTGTCTGACATATCCTACCCCCCTATTTTTATATGATTGCAAAAGACATTGAATTGCATCAGGCACTTCTTTCTCATTAGAGACTGACCACCTTGAGCTTGCCCGAGTCTATCTGAATCTCTTTGTACGCGCCGCCCAATCCACCCACGAGTCTTAAGCGATAAGCCCCCGGCGCCAATTTGATTGGGGCAGCACCAACCTCACCTGCTCCGATTAAAGTACCCTGCTGATCGATAATTTCATAGGATTCCTGCATAGACTGACTCAAGCTGCTTTCCAACTGCTGAGCATCCTGCGCATCAAAATAACGTCCATTCCCTAACCTCGCCCACTGCTGGAACGTTTCTCGCAACATCAATTCATCAATGGCAAAGCCGACAATATTCACCTGCACGTCAATACCACTATCCGCTATTTGTTGAATTGATGTTGCGGGGTTTCCATCACAGGTTTCCTCACCATCCGTTATCAGCAAAACTATTTTTTCACCTTTGGCCTGTTCTAAATCAGAGATCGCCAATTGCAAAGAATGCGCGATCGGCGTTTTCGCCAGATTCATGGCATTAATCGCTGAAATTTTCGATTTCACTGCCGACTTATTCAGCGGCCCGAGTGGAATTTCCAAGTCTGTTCGACAGCTATCTTTCTCCTTATGACCAAAAACCCGCAGTGCAAACAGGGTATTTTCCGGAATCACCTGTTCAGTTAATTTTAACAACGCTTCTCGTGCAATCTCGATGCGACGCCTGCCATCCATGCGCTGCAGCATGCTACCGGAAGCATCCAGAATGATGGATATTGCAGGCAGCGCCTGACCTTCAGTTCCAGCCTCGCTGCTTCTCACTACTTGCAGTGTTCCCGGAATACGCGACGGCGTAACCTCAAGGTTAACGCTCGCCAGCGTTTGCTTTAAACCACCCGTGACATAACGAATTTCGTAACTCCCCACTTCAGCAGGGGATGCAATCCGTAGGTTTTTACCACGACGCACATAGGCATAGGTTCCTTTTCGATTCTGTTTACTGCCTGATGAAACAATAATGACGTAATCCTGGTTGTTACCGGGACCCTCCCACGAAACAGGAACCACTTCGCCCAGCTCAATACTTTCCGGAGCCAGCAAGCTGGCACTCGCCGGCATCACTTTCACCGGGCGGCTCGCGAGCGTCCGGTGTGAACCGCCGGTTAAGTAACGTATTTCATAATCGCCAGGAATCTCGGGCATCTGCAATAGCGCAGGATTACCCGAGTGAGTGTATCGATAATCACTGTATTCTTTCTCTTTGGCACCCTGTTTCACCACCGTAATAAAATCCTGTACGTTATCAGGACCCTGCCAAGTCACATTCACCATTGAACCAGCCATAACCTCCGTGGGCGCGTCCAGCCCGGCACCGGTTGCAGTCACCGTTAGGTCATAGCTGCCTAACGTGTAATGAGCACTCCCCGTCAGATAGCGCACCTGATATTCGCCCGGCTCATCAGGCGCTGTTAATACAACGGGGTTACCTGTATTCGTGTATCGATACTTGCCATAGCTTTTTTCCGGCGCATCCCGCTGAACCAGGGCTATAAAGTCCTGCTGATTATCCGGGCCCACCCAATCAACCGAGAATTTTGCCCCCGCAGACACCTGCTTTGGCCCCTCGACTTTAGCCTGGGTTGCCTTGACCTGAATGGTCGAGCGAGCCAGCGTTTTCTTTGAACTTCCCATGAGATAGCGCAGCTCATATTCTCCCGGTTCATCCGGCGCTCTGAGGCTAAGTGAGGGGCCTTTTTGTGTGTACTGGTACTTTCCGTACTTTCTTCCTGGTGCGCCTTTGGAAACAAGTGTTATGAAATCCCTTTCATTGTCCGGCCCACTCCAGCTAAAGCTGAAGTTCTCCCCGGCCATCACTTCCAGTGGCGCCTCAATAGTCGCAGTGACCTCTGTTACGGTTAACTTACTACGAGCTAATGTTTGATAGGGACGGCTTGCATTTAAATAGCGGATTTCATATTCACCGGGAATGTCAGGTGCAACCAATTTGACGGGGCCACCCTTGCGGGCATATCTGTATTTGTTATATTTACCCTCAGCTTCTCCCTGGGTAACGATCGAAATGAAGTCGCTATCGGCTCCCTGACCTTGCCAGGATATAACCACCGTAGCTCCTGCACCAACGGACTCAGGTGCCTGTAGAAGAATGTCAGCAAACGCAATTGCACTATTGAATAACAGTGCGAAAAATAAAAACTGATACAGCCGAGTTACCTTCATATGACAGCACTCCCTGCTGCATTTCTGTTAAGGTGATCATTTGAAACAGCGTAAGGTGTTTTAGCAAACTTACCGAATCATTGCAAGATTTAGCAAGGGTGCAGCGAAGATTATCCTGCCAAAGATGCAACGGGTCAGAATCCAGATATAATCCAGAATGCCCAAAGCACATTTCACCCAACCGTATTGAGAGTAAAAATTAATTTATGAAAAAGCTCACACCTCTGAGCCGGGAAACGCAGGCCTATCAACTATTTTTCTTGGTTGCCGCCATAGCGGCCATGCTAGCTCCCTTGTTACTGCTCAGTATGCGAAATGGCTACCTTCCCAACCCGCTTTGGCTATCTCCCGGTCTCTGGCATGCGCAGGAGATGATTTTCGGCTACAGCTTCGCCGTCATTGCCGGCTATCTGATCACCCGTATATCCATTCCAAAATTAGCCGGACTAATTCTGTTATGGCTTGCCGGTCGCCTGGTCTGGTTTATTGATATTGGGCTTCCCAAAGAACTGGCCTTTCTAATCGCGGGGCTCTTTCCACTCATTCTTGGCGCAGTAACCAGTCAGAAATTTAGAGCGGCGAAACGACTTCGCAACCGCATGTTTACCTTTGTTCTGTTAGCTCTAGCCATTTTGTCCAGCACTTTCTACTGGCTCGCCTATACCGCGAAGCTTTCTGGCGCTTATACCAGTCTCTATATAACCCTCTATCTCATCAGCCTTCTGATTATCACCATGGGAGGGCGTCTGATTCCACCCGCCACCATTGGCGCGCTGCGCGAACGTGGGCAGGATGTGAGGATTCCTTTCCAACCCACCTATGAAACGCTGTGCATGCTGCTCGTCATGATCCTCATGCTGATGGAACTACTGCCGATCGCGAAAACCTGGTCGGCAATACCTGCCCTCGGCCTGGCGGCGATCCTTATGATCCGGTTGTCCGCATGGCGCAGCGTCGGAATTCGCAGTGTGATGTCTGTAATACCTCTGCATTTAGGGTATTTTTGGATGGCTGTTGGATTTGGCTTGCTGGCCTGTGCACGATTAGGATTCCTTTTAAGCGCTCAGGACGCACTGCATATAGCCACACTGGGAGGAATCGGAACCATCACCTTAACCATGCTGATCAGAGTAACAGGGATTCGCAGCAAACGACCAGTACCTGGTCGCGGCCTGTTATTAACTATTCACTCTACGTTGTTAGGCGCGCTCGGCAGCAGGCTTATTGCCCATCATGCTGGCCCCTACG
>CBDUGR010000112.1:0-7015 GCA_965366515.1 uncultured Gammaproteobacteria bacterium
AAACCAGCTCCCGCTCGACGACTTCACCGGAAATGCTCAAACGCGAGCCATCTTGACCGACAAGCTCCGCCTGAATGATTTCACTCGGCCAAAAATGATTAAGTCCGCGCACCGCAATTAAGCCAAGCAGACCCAGCACCATAATCAGGCAGACCGAAACCGCCCCGGCATTCAACCACACCCAGGGAGAACCGCTTCTAACCCAACCTTTAAACTCTATTTTCATTTAGTAGTACGGCCCTAAAGTGAACCATAGCGTTTACGTAAACGCTGGCGAACAATTTCCGCCATGGTGTTAAATACAAAAGTAAAAAGAAATAATACGAATGCCGCTAAAAACAATACGCGGTAGTGGGTACTGCCCACCTCCGACTCTGGCATTTCCACCGCAATATTCGCCGCTAATGTGCGCATCCCTTCAAAGATATTCCAATCCATGATGGGTGTATTACCGGTGGCCATCAATACGATCATGGTTTCACCAACCGCGCGACCAAAGCCAATCATCACCGCTGAAAATATTCCCGGACTAGCGGTTAGCAACACCACCCGCACTAAGGTCTGCCAGGGCGTTGCTCCCAGCGCGAGTGATCCGTTGGACAAATGTTTAGGTACGCTGAAAATGGCGTCTTCAGTAATGGAAAAGATCGTAGGAATCACGGCAAAACCCATCGCCAGTCCAACCACCAGCGCATTGCGCTGATCGAAGCTGACACCTGCCACATCTCCCAACCAACTGCGCATATCCCCGCCAAAAAATGCATCTTCCATGGGCGCACTGGCACTAATACAAAGCCAGGCAACGAGCATGATCAGCGGAATCAATAATGCCGCGTACCAGCCCTCCGGTACTTTGCCGCGCATCTGCTTGGGTAACTGATACCAGGTAAAGGATATCAGTACTATCGCCAGGGGCGTGAAAATCAGCATACTAAATATTGCGGGCAAATGCGTTTCAACAAAGGGTGCTAACCAAAGTCCCGCTAAAAAACCCAAAATCACGGTGGGCAGGGCTTCCATTAGTTCAATCACCGGCTTGACCTTACGACGCATCGCCGGGGCCATGAAATGGGCAGTAAAAATTGCGCCGCAGATCGCCAAGGGCGCGGCTAATAACATTGCGTAAAACGCTGCTTTAATGGTGCCAAAGGCCAGTGGCGTTATACTTAATTTTGGCTCAAAGTCGTTATTCGCCGCCGAGGATTGCCACACATACTCGGGCTCCTCATAACTTTCGTACCAAACTTTTTGCCATAGCGCAGACCAGGAAACTTCCGGATGTTCGTTATCGATATTCCAGATACCGACTTGGCCCTGATCAGTTTCAAACATAAAGGCATTGGCACGGGGAGCGATGGCCAAGTGCTGAAACGATGCTTCAGTTACCGCTTGAGATAACAAGGAACGTTGCGCGGTAGAATTGTAAATACCTACTTCGCCTGTTGCGTTAGCCACCAAAAAGCCTTTACGTCGTTGCTCGGACACTACATGGCCAACAGCGGCATTTCCTGTATCAAAACTGCGAATTTTTTGCAAAGACCAGCTGCCAATATTGTCTTTGCTGTCTCGCACCAAAAACCATTGCGAAACAGTGCCGCGGGCATCAGCTACCAGCAGGGAAATGCCACCTAACAGAAACTCCATCTCCGTTACTGCAACATCTTTCGTCAGGGTTAGCTGGCTATGGAGCTCGACTTCTCCCCCACGCAACCGATAAATGTTCAAGCTGTTTTTATCGGTTAAGGCAAACAACCAGGACTGATCGATATCGAGTGCCAGAGATCGAATATTTCCACTGATCTGCGGCACCCAATTATTCTCCTGTTCGAGCGTAATTTCTTCGCTCATAAAATCTTCTTCTTTACTGAAACGAGTGATCAGCAATTTTCCTGCACTGTTTGCTCCGGACAGCACCAATTGGCTTTCTTGATCGCGAACAGCCAATTGCTTTATTGCTTCCACACTGGTATCCAACGCTAATGGCTGCTCGCCATAGGGGTATTCTATAACCGGGGTAATTATTCGCTTATCATTTGGGTAGCTAACGCGATATTTATGTCGAAACAGCAGTGCAGTACCATTACTAAGTCCATAGGCCAATAATCCAGTCCCCGGCGCATCCTTGGCAATGCTGGTTACCGTCACCCCTTCAGGAATAGCTAGCGACACCTGCTTAACCAGCACTCCATTTTCGGTATCAAAAAATATTGCCTGTCCGGTATCGGTGAGGCGCAGGGCTATTTCTGTCTGTTCTTCCATCGCCAGAAACAGGGTTTTTCCGGCTGAAGCTATCGGCGTAGCGTAGTGCGCGCGATGCTCTATCGAAGCGCCCTTAAACATGGGTAACACTTCGGATAACAAATAAACAAAAATCAGCAATATCGCGATGATGACACTAATGCCGCCGAACCCGATGCCAAGACTGGCCGCCTTATCAATAAAGGCACGAACTCTTCGTCGCCGTTTATATTTGGCTTCGTTAAAGTCGATACGTGTTGGTTCTGTTATTGCGTCGCCCATGCCTTTCCTTAAAATATGACAGGTGCTTAATTGGTATACTAATCGCTCGTTACAACCCTAGCTTAGCCAAAGTCTTTTCCGCAACCTTGGCAGGCAGAGGAATGTAGCCGTCTTTTACTACAACTTCCTGTCCCTGCTTTGCCAATACCAGTTTAATAAATTCGCGCACCAGCGGCGACAAATCCTGGTTAGGCGCTTTATTGATATAAACGTAGAGAAAGCGCGAAAGTGGGTAAGCGCCAGATACCGCATTATCCGGTGTTGCAGCAACATATTGGCCGCCAGCTTTTTTGGTCAGCGGCACTGCGCGAACGCTGGATGTTTTATAACCAATACCGGAATAACCAATACCATTAATCGATGCGCTGACGGACTGCACTACGGATGCTGAACCCGGCTGCTCGTTCACGTTACTTTTGTAATCGCCTTTACAGAGCGCTTTCTTTTTGAAGTAACCATAGGTGCCGGATACTGAGTTACGGCCATAAAGCTGAATATCACGTTTTTCCCATGCGCCGCGCATCCCCAAATCACCCCATGAGGCGATATCATTGTCGCGACCGCATTTGCGGTTGGATGAAAATACCGCATCCACATCCTGGATACTCATGCCTTTAATAGGGTTGTCTTTGTGTACATAAACCGCCAAGGCATCAATTGCCACGGGAATGGCGGTTGGCTGATAACCGAATTTCCTTTCAAAGGCTTCAAGTTCTTTGTCTTTCATCTTGCGGCTCATCGGCCCCATGTTTGAAGTGCCTTCAGTCAGAGCCGGAGGCGCGGTAGAAGAACCTGCAGCCTGAACCTGAATATTAACATTTGGATACAGTCGCTTGAACTCTTCTGTCCAGAGTGTCATCAGATTAGCCAACGTATCCGAACCCACTGAGGATAGGTTTCCGGATACACCACTGGATTTTTTATACACCGCCAAATCAGCGTCAACTTTCGACCCGGCCCAACTAGTTACCGACAACATTATCATGCTTACAACAAGCACTGCAGCAGATGTAATACGAGCAAATGCAGCTTTCATTTAAGTCTTCTCCTAAACAAAGTAAAACCAATAAAGGTAATCTGGTGTGAACGCACTATAGGAGAACTTTGTGACAGAAATATGACATCTTGTAATTACTGTTAATCCGCCCCGCCGCAAGCAGCGGGGAATTGTTGGTGCAGGCAATTAACCCAAAGAGATTAGAACCTATTGAAAATGTTTTTGTGACCGATAAGAGTAGGTACAAAATTATTTTCATTGTCATATAAATGCAATAATCCATGCGCACAATAAGCGCGTTTTCAATAATCAAATGTACTTACTAGCGATCGAGGGAAAACCATGAAAGCAAAGCTAATTTCACTGGCCGTCGCCACCGCATTCACTGCACAGGCAAATGCTGGAACAGTCACCAGCGATGGGGCGGACATTATCATCAAAACCAAAGGCGGCTTTGAAGCGAAAACCGCTGATGGGGACTACTCGTTCAAAATCGGCGGCCGCATGCAGCTGGATTACAACAGCTACGACGGCGTAATTAATAAAGAAGAAGGAGAAACCGGTAGCGACCTGTTTTTCCGTCGTGGCCGCATCGAGATTAAAGGCAAAGTTAAAGATTGGGGTTATCTTGCTTCCTATAACTTAACTAGCAGCGGCTCTATCGACCAGCTGAACACTACCTATCTGGGTTGGGGCAAAACAGCGCTGTTAACTTTCGGTCAACAGAAGGAGAACTTCGGCCTGGAAGACACGGGCAGCTCCAAATGGACTACCGGCATGGAACGCTCTCTGCCGGCCAGCGCCTTTGATACGGGTAATACCGTGGGTATTAAGCTACACGGGGCTACTGACTTGATTACCTATAATCTGGGTGTATTCAAATCAGCCATCGATTCCGATGATAATTCTCTGGATACCGCAGTAACCGGTCGTTTTGTAGTTCGACCAATTAACTCTGACGGTGCACTGGTTCACTTCGGCGCAGGTTACACCATGCGCGATGGTGAGTTTAATGAAATCGGTGCACGACTTGGGGTTCGCGGTGGCGAAAACAAAACTGCGAACAAGGTAAAAGCTGAATACAACTCCGGCCTTACAGGCGATGAAATGAGCGCCTGGAATTTCGAAGCCGCCGCTAATCTGGGCCCAGTGCACCTGATGGCAGAATATTTTGACGGAGAAATCTCCGGAGCTTCCACGACACCAGACCTGGAAGCAGATGGCTACTATCTGCAAGCTGGCTGGATTGTAACGGGTGAAAGCCGTAGCTACAAAAACGGCATTGCCGCATTTGATAAAGTCAAACCAAAAGGTAAAGGCGGCGCTTGGGAAATTTTTGCCCGTTACGACTCTTTAGATGTCACTGGCGGCGATGCCAGCCCGCTGGTTGATTTCACCGGAGAAGAAGCACAAACCTTAACCCTGGGCGTTAACTGGTATGTGTCCTCTGCGGTGAAAATCGCACTGAACTATGTCAATGCAGAAACAGATGTTAAAAAGAGTGGCGAAGATGATGGTGACGCTTTGACGGCACGTTTACAGATCGCTTACTAGGGACTCCATCAAGGTTATAATGACGGCGCACTAGCTTTCCTCCCCCTTTCTTCGCAAGCGAAGAAAACTTAAGCCCTGCATAGTGCGGGGCTTTTTATTGCCTTTTAATTATTCGGTACATTAGGGGCGACTAGTAGATTTACCTGATTTATTTAGGTTAAAGTAGCAACCCTGTTCCGAAGACCTTTGACTTATGCGCTACCCCGTTTATCTGCTTACATTTATCATCCTGTTTGGCCACCAGCTATGTCAGGCGGACACGCGTCGCTACCAAACCTTACCTGCAGAACAAAAACCAGAACCGAGAACAGAACCGAGAACAATGTCTCAGCAGATAGAGATTCCGTTGATAGAGGTTGACCCGGATAGCGGCGAAATGAAAGTTTACCTAAGGCCTCAAACACAGGAGACGGAAACACTGATAACCTCAGCTAACTATCAATCCAATGCCAAGGATAAAGAAATTGGTGTGCATCAGGCTATCGTTACGCTTCATCAACAAATGGCGGCACATTGCCCTCAGGGTTGGTTAAAATTAAACGAGTGGGCCATTCCCGGTGATCTAGAGGTCACACTGCACTACTCCTTCACCTGTCTTGATCGACAAAATTGATCCTAGGGGGTGTTCTCAATGACACAGTCTTTGCTGCCGTGGGCTATTTTTTCCGCAGCAAGGCAGAATGAGTACAGTGTGGTTATTCTACATAAACGAATGATAACGCCGCTGCGGGAAAAACTAGGCCCGGCCCTTCGGGTTGCCCCTAATGATTTCTGATATCTTCGCAATCATTGCGCCTATCGTGGTTTGTGCCGCGATTGGCTATGGTTGGGCGCGAACCAAACTGCATTATGATGCGGAATTCGTCACCCGCATGGTAATGAATATCGGCATGCCCTGCCTGGTTCTCAGCAGCATGAATAAGGTGGATCCGGATCCCGATACACTACTGCAAATTCTAGCCGTTTCGCTCTTTATTCTATTTACCATGTTGGTGGTTAGCTATCCCATCATTAAGCTCTGCAAACACGAAGCACCGGTTTATCTGCCGCCCCTGCTATTTCCCAATAACGCCTTCATGGGATTTCCGCTTTGCTATTTTGCCTTTGGCGATGAGGGGTTAGCGCTTGCTATCGGTTTTTACCTGGTAACCCTGGTAATCAATTTTAGCTTCGGCATTATGCTGGTGAGCCAAAGCAGTGAAGGTGTTTTTGTTCGCTTAAAAGATCTTGCACAACAGCCGGTAGTTTGGGCTGCACTATTGGCAGTTCCAATGGTTATTTTCGATTGGACCTTACCTGATTGGCTGGCGAATTCTACCGAGCTGTTGGGAAATATGAGTGTTCCGTTAATGCTGGTAACCCTGGGGGTGTCCTTAGCAAGCCTGCAACTAGGCACCTGGCAACGTAATTTTTGGTACAGCTTGCTGCGTGTATTGGGAGGCTTCGCTATCGGTATTGCCGCTGTTTATCTGTTTAACCTGGAGGGGATATTAAGAGGCGTAACCATTATCCAAGCCGCGATGCCCGCCGCCATTTTTAATTATTTGCTGGCATTAAAATATCAACGCAGTCCAAACGAAGTGGCCAGCCTGGTGGTTATTTCAACCCTACTAACTTTCCTTCTATCCCCACTGCTTATTTCCTTTGCGCTCCCGTAGGAAACGGTTTAAGTAACCGCAGAAGTAGGCGAGCTCGGCTGTTTTTGCCAACTCTCTGTCGCAAGGATTTCTGTCAAAATCGCGACCGCATCCCACACATCCTGGTATTTCTGGTACAGCGGAGTAATACCAAAACGCACTACATCCGGTGCACGAAAATCGCAGATAACGTTCTTGGCAATCAGCGCCTGCACAATGGCGTAACCCTCTTCATGCCGGAAAGAAACCTGACTACCCCGTTTGGCACTTTCTTATATAGATCATTGTCGACCATACAGTAGATCTT
>CBDUGR010000113.1:0-6964 GCA_965366515.1 uncultured Gammaproteobacteria bacterium
GTAGTTTTAAGCCAACAACCGTACGATACACATATTGCATTGTTGCCAGTAACGTCTGCAGTTCCGGCATTTCCAGTGCTTCAACGGATGTATTAACCGAAGCGAGTCCATCCATAAGGTTTAAAAGATGCTCGCTATCAAGACGTAAATCTTTTTGCCACTCTTCATATTCGTCATTAATCACACACAACGCATCAACATTTTGTCGCATAAAGATCACAACAGGAGAAAGCTGACCCTGCGCCGACTCCCCCTGCTCGGAAATTCTGCTCGTTAATAGCTGCGCAACTTCTTCCAACAACGTTTCACTGCCATCAATTTCTACAAAACTGCCGGCTTGCAGTTGCGCCACGCCCTTATGCAGTAATTCGCTAGATTTAGCTAGAAACGCTACCATTTCGCTATCAGCTGGAATTTCAAAGTCTCTCATTTCCCTGACCAACGATTCACCAGCCGATGCAACATTGGCAATCGCCGGGAGCGATGCCATATGCGCGCTGCCTTTTAGCGTATGAAGCGCTCGATGGAGCTGATCCGTAAAATGAACTGGCTCTGCCGCAGCCTTTGTATCTTCAATAAAGGCCTCAAGCACGGCAATATGTATTGCCGATTCTTTAGCAAATATTTCATAGAGAGCATCTTCACTCTTTTCTTCCGTTTGCGGCGGCGCAGTTGTTTCATCAGCAACTTCCGTTAACAGTTCGCCTGCAGCAAGCTTGTCAGCACAACTCATCAAAGCTGAGACATCCAGCTCTGGCTGCGTCTGCTCTTTAAAATGCCTCACTAACGCTGGTAATTCTGAGCGAACCTGATCAACCAGGGTCGCCATTGCCGAACTGGCCGATACACCACCCTCAATCAAATTATTCAGCATGTTTTCTACTGACCAGGCCAACTCAGCGATAACCGAAGCTTCGACCATGCGCCCACTACCTTTGAGCGTGTGAAAAGAACGGCGAACTTCTTTTAACGCCTCAACATCACTAAAGCCTTCAGCAAATTTGGGCCAGTACTCATCAATGGTAGCCAGAACCTCTTCTGCCTCTTCCACGAATATTTCGATAATTTCTTCATCAACCATGGAGTCGTCTGCCGGTATATCGACTTTTGCTTCGACCTCTTCAGCTTTCTGCTCCGTTGATTGCCTATCGCTGTCAGCAACTGTACCCTCTTGATCATCTATTTCCGGTGCTTCTGTATTTTCAGTTTCCAGTAGCACATCAGATTGCTGTTGCGAAACTTGCTCTTCAGCTACAAGCTCCTGCGGCTCAATAATCTCGTCTTCTTCTGACTCGTGTAACTGCCAATGCTGACCACTGACAATACCTTCGGTCTGTTCAATCGGATAGCCCAAAGCCGCCATACTGGCTTTCGCTCCTTCCAAAATACTGCCGTTTACTGGCTGTTTGGCTACGAGTCCCTCGAGGTAGTATTCAACAGCCGCTGCAACTTCTGCCAGCATATCCATAACCTGCTGCTCTGGCATCTGCTGCCGTGCACTAATATCGTCTTCAACGTATTGTGCAATAGAAAAGATCAATTGTGCCGGGGTGTTCAGCTCCAGAATAGTTAATCCGCCATATGCTCCCCGAAGCGTCTGCGGCACATCGGCAATCAGATCAAAATCTCCGTCACCACCCATAAATTCGCTGAGCCCGTCCTTGGCCTTTTTCAGATTTGATAAGCTCTCGGTAATCACCGCATCTGACGCCATATGCGCGTGAACACTTAAATTATCCTGTTCGCCAACTGAACTTATTCGCTCAGCAATGCTTTCTAGCTCAGCCTCAACATAGAGCAACGCTTCAGCGATCTGCAAAAGCTGCTCGTTAGCAATCTCTATTCCACCATTGGAGTGCTTGGCCAGTACTTCTAACTGTTCCTGCACCACCAGCTTCGGGGCTTCCATGTTAAGCAGCTCCAGGGTGCTGGAAATCTGGCTCAAACTTGGCCGCAATCCACCAAGATCAATATCTCCCTTTGCCTCATTGCGAACATACAGGTCAATAGTATCCTTGATTCGCTGCAACTCTTCCGTTAACGCCACAACCACAGAATTCAACGTTTCTTTATCAGGCGGGGCAATAAGTACCGATTCCTGCGAATGATTGGACACCAGAGCGTACTGATCCAGGCGGTATTCCTGCTTAACGGCCCGGACATGAGGCGTCGCCGCCGGTGTCTTCGCAATATAATAAAGCAACCCTTTTAACAATTCAGGCGAAGACTGCCGATCCAGCCCATCGGCGCCAGACGATGCCAACCCTTTGATCTCTTTATCAATCGACCGCAGCAAATCAATAGCATGTGAATCCAACTGAATGCTTTCACCAATCAACCCTTCCATGAGTGCAGAGGAAATTTCCCACAGTTGGCTGATGCGCGTCCCTTTACATTCCTGTTGCAGTCTGGCCAATACATTAGAAATTCGGGCAAGATTAACCTTTATGTCTTCGTTACGTATCAGTCCAACCAGCGCAAATTGATAGATCTGCCTTACCTTTTTGGTACTTTGATCACTATTCTCATTAAAAGCGTTTTTAATCTGAGTATTTGCAGCCGGTCTTTGATTGCCAAGTTTAGGCTCAAACAGTTGCATTTCAGGCAGCAAGGAAACACCCTGCACACCCCGAAGTTCATTAATTGCTGACAACAGTAGTAACGGCGATTCTTCACCGTCAGATTTTACACGCGATAAATAGGGAGGCAGATAGACCAAAGCCTGCGCCATTGCCGCATAGGCTCCATCGAGATCTGAAATATCACCATCACGCATACCGCTCAACAACGATTCCATTTGCTCGGCCAACATTACCGCTCCCGATAATCCGACCATGTGCAACGATCCTCGCACCTGATGCACGGCCTCGTTACAAGACTGCAAATGCTCCTGGCTGTTTCCATCCCCTGATAGACAAGCCTCCAGCTCTTGCTGGGCCTGTTGCAGGGTTTGCTCGATATCGCTCTGAACCAATTCAAGGTTCATGACATCACGGGACTCACCCATCTTGACTCCATCCTCTCTGCTAGCCCTTCAATCAAGAAGGGCTACAAGTTCTGAAAAGTTGACCGGCTTATTGCCAGATACAACCCTGATCCTGTTTAGGCTTTAAGCAACCGACACATTGCGGTTATCGTCTCGGTCCTCATCGTCATCAGCGCCTTGGTCTTCCAGCTGATCAAGGGTAGAGTCCTCGCCTAAAACTTCCAGATCCTGCTCACCCAGCTCTAATTCCGTAGCCTCGATAGATTCTAGCGCCTCACTATCCGCTTCAGGTTCAGATTCGGTTTCAGCCGCTGTTTCATATGCTTCAGGTGATTCATCCTGATCCTGATTCTCGCTATTCAGCTCATCTGCTATCTCATCACTTTCAAGTACATCTCCAGCAACCTCTTCGAGCTCTTCACTGGCCTCGGCCACCTCAAAATCGGCCTCATCCAGCCCTGAATCTGGATAACTGATCTCCTCAGTCACTCCAATATGAGCTTCATTGACAGCGTCATCGACAAGCGTGCTCGCTGGCAGCTTAAAGCCCGCCACAGAACTCTGCATGTCTTTGGCCATAGTCGCCATTTTACCAATTGACAAAGCCGTCGCCTTGGTTCCCGAAGAAGTCTGAGACGTAATTTCCTGAATCACATTCATCGTTGCTGAAATATGGTTAGCCGCTGATGATTGTTGAATCGCCGCAGAGGATATTTCCTGAATCAATTTCGCCAGGTCATTGGATACCAGCTCAATCTCTTCCAGCGCCACACCTGCATCCTGTGCCAGTCGCGCTCCCTGAACCACCTCGGCGGTGGTCTGTTCCATAGAAATAACCGCGTCATTGGTATCTGCCTGAATAGTTTTAACCAATACCTCGATCTGTTTCGTGGCAGAACCAGAACGTTCCGCAAGTCGCTGTACCTCGTCAGCTACCACTGCGAAACCACGACCAGCTTCCCCAGCCATCGATGCCTGGATGGCCGCGTTGAGCGATAGGATGTTAGTTTGGTCGGCAATATCGTTAATCAACGAAATAATATCTCCAATCTCCTGCGAACTCTCACCCAGACGCTTAATCTGTTTCGAAGTCTTTTGGATTTGCTCTCGAATCTTATCCATACCATTAATGGTATTTTGCACAGCTGATGCACCCTTATTGGCGATCACAACCGAACGCTCTGCCACTTTGGAAGATTCATCCGCACTGCCAGACACCTCGTCCATGGATCCCGCAATATTGTTGATCGCAGCCGTCGCTTCCGAAATTTCACTCGCCTGGTTAGCTGCAGCTTCGGATAAATGAGATGCCGTTGCTCGAGTTTCTTCAGCAGCAGAAGATACCGAGATTGAGTTTTCGTTAATGGTTACTACCAGGTTTCGAAGCTGGTCGATCGCAAAGTTAATCGAGTCCGCAATCGCTCCGGTAAAATCTTCCGTTACTGTAACGCTGGTCGTTAAATCACCATCCGCCAAATCGGCAATCTCATCCAGCAAGCGCAGAATCGCTGTCTGGTTACGTTCATTGGTAGCCGACTGCTCATGCAAACGAGTACGTGTATCACGATAGAAAAGGAACCCCAACAACGCAATAATGACCAGAGATAACAACCCGCAGGCATAACCCATTGCCGGTGTAACCTGACGCTCACTGGACAAAACCTGGAAGTGCTCTGTCAGCCTGGAAGCACTATTTAACAGCTCTTTAGAGTTTGCGGAAATTGTATTTGCCGCCTCACGAACCTGAAATAGTTTTGGAGATGATTCAATAATTTTATCTGCACTATCGCGAACAACCTGGAATTGATCGGTAATATTTTCAAGAATTTTTACCACCTGGGCGTTGCGAATTCGGCTGACGTTAAGCATCGCGTCGCCTTTCAACATACCCTGATAAACTCGGGCAAATTCATTCGCATCCAGTTCAAACGCATCGGCCGCCAGAACTGCATTTTCCCCACCTTCGAGAATAACATTGACGTTCCGCGCGATACGTTCCGCCAGCCAGGATTGCCTTTGTGCGACAGCAATCTGATCCGCTTTGGCATCTTTGACAAGCAGAATCGCAATCGCATCATCGTATTCGGTCTGCAAGCGTGGAACCGTTTCGCTTAGGGACTCAGCTACTGATGCAGCTCCAGCACTGATTCACGGCTATCAAGAATCTGCTTGGAATCCAACTGCACCTGCTCCCAGAGAGCTGCCACATTGTCCATACCGCTTTTAACAAGCGCAGGGCTACTCGGCAACCCTTCACTGGCATCGCCATTTTTCAGGTAGCCCCAGCGCCGCTCAAATTCACCGGATGCCTTCTCCAACCCGGCAAAGGCCTCGGCCTTACCTGAAGCAGCCTCGGTAGCATTCTTTGCAATCTCTTGCGAAAGCACCCTCAGCTCACCGGAATGACGAATATACTGCTTATCATAACCACTTTCAGTAATGGTGATCGCCAAGATACTAATAAATCCAGCGATGGCGAAAACTAAAAGTACGATTAGCCCTAAGATTAACCGGTTACTTCCCACGCCGGTATTTACGTTTTTTGCCTTCATCCCTTAAACTCCCAAAAACAATATTGGAATACTGGCCTTACTGCTCGATGACCAGCCTTTTATTGGGCCTAATATGCCCATTCCCCTATAGCGCAACCTGTAAAAATTCTGGCGCTTTTACTAACTCAGATAAACTAAATATAGTCCAACTAGTACCATTCTGCTGAAACCCACCGGTTACAAACGGCCGAAACTCTTTCGGTAATTTTTCCGGCTGCACGCGGTCTCGCTCCTCTAATGCCTGCATCCCCAATACCTGCTCAACAATCAGGCCTGTATACAGATCGTCCAGTTTCACGCAAAGAATGCGGCTGGTCTTTGATGAAAGGCTTGGCTTTTGGCCAAAATATACCCCGAGGTCAATCAAAGATAGCAGTCGCCCCCGAACGTTTGAAACGCCATTGACCCAGGATTTAACCCCTGGAAAACTGGTATAGCTTGGTACATAAAGCACTTCATCCACTTCTTCCATCGGCGCAACAAACCGCATTCCTGCCAACCTGAAACCAACACCTCTCCACTGACTTTGAACTGCGCCCTGAGAAGGCAGCTGTACCGAATGCTGCTCACTTTGTTGCGCAATTGAGGTTAATAATTTATATGCTGAGCGATGCTTTGACTGACCCATAATCACCTCTGTCCTAAGTAACTTATGCGACCAACACGTTATCAATTGCCGATAGCAGAAGTGATTTATCAATAGGTTTTACCAGATAACCTTTTGCCCCTTGTCGCATGCCCCAGACTCGGTCTGTTTCCTGGTCTTTAGTCGTTACGATAATGACAGGGATATGTGAAGTATCTGTTCCCTTGGAAAGCTGACGTGTTGCCTGAAAACCATTCAGTCCGGGCATTACAATGTCCATCAACACTACATCCGGCTGTTCCTGTCGCGCCAAAGCAACTCCATCCGCTCCATTTTCTGCAGTTAACACCTCAAGCCCACTTTCCTTAAGAATTGAAGCAAATGCGTGGGTCTCTGTTGGACTGTCATCTACAATTAATACGCGTGTCATATATTTCACCCCTAATGAATATGCTAATTTGAATTATCAATAGTGACTTGATACCTAAGTCACCTAGTTGGATTGCAGCTGTGCTAGTTCTTCATGTGCATTTTGTGTGTGCTGCTCTATTGCACCGAGCAACTCTTCCTTACTGAACGGTTTGGTTAAATACTGATCTGACCCAACAATTCGCCCCTTGGCCCGATCAAACAGCCCATCTTTACTGGACAACATAATGACAGGCGTCGATTTAAACTGCGCATTGTTCTTTATTAGGGCACAGGCTTGGTAACCATCAAGCCTGGGCATCATAATGTCGATAAAGATAATGTCAGGCTTCCCATCAACAATTTTTGCAAGCGCATCAAACCCGTCTATCGCAGTTATCACTTCACAGCCGGCCTTGTCAGCAGGGTTTC
>CBDUGR010000114.1:0-6951 GCA_965366515.1 uncultured Gammaproteobacteria bacterium
TGCGGAAGGCCATGGGAAGCAACGATTGGGAGCGATGGGTCCCGCGTTGTTGCCGCAGAACCTTAGTCGTTTAAAAAAGAAGTTTGCGGCTGATGTGATTGCCAACGGCAGAGTAGCGACGCAAATGCCGGCGTTTTCTGGCAGCTTGTCGAGTTCAGAAATTGAACAGCTGGTGAGCTACATCTATTCTCCGACACCAATGATTCCTGATTGGGGATTGGATGAAATTAAAGCTTCCCGGGTTATACACCACAAAACAGAAGATATGGGTAATGTGCCGGTATTTTCAGCCGATCTGCAAAACTTGTTTATGGTGGTTGAACTGGGTGATCATCACGCAACGGTTCTAAATGGTGATACCTTTGAGCCAATACATCGATTTAAAACCCGCTTTGCAGTGCATGGCGGCCCCAAATATACGCGTGATGGGCGTTATGTTTTTTTTGCGTCACGTGATGGCTGGGTATCCAAGTTTGATATGTACAACCTTAAAACCGTCGCGGAGGTGCGCGCCGGTATCAATACGAGAAATCTGGCGGTATCATTCGATGGTCGTTATGTCGCAGTAGGTAACTACCTGCCCCATAACCTGGTTTTTCTGGACGCAGAAACTCTGATGCCAGTGAAGATTTTGGCCACCGAAGGAGATGCAGGAGTCTCTTCCAGGGTCAGCGCGGTATATACTGCTCCGACACGAGATAGCTTTATCGCTGCGTTGAAGGATATCCCGGAAGTTTGGGAAATACCCTATAAGAAGAAGGGGATGGAAAAACCGATATTCGAACCACGACGCATCAAGCTCGACGACTACCTGGATGATTTCTTTTTTAATCAATCCTATTCGCAGGTGATGGGTGCAGCGCGACCGCTGGATAGCGATGGCAAAAAATCAAAGGTTAGAGGTGGTCTGGTTATCGATCTGGATACAGGCGCAACGATAGCGGAGCTTGCTTTGCCTGGAATGCCGCATTTGGGTTCGGGAATCACCTGGAAATACCAGGATAAAACAGTACTGGTCTCACCAAATTTGAGTAACGGTCAGGTGAGTGTGATTGATATGGATAATTGGCAAACCATTGCGACCATAGAGACCGATGGGCCCGGCTTTTTTATGCGGAGTCATGCGCAAAGCCCCTATGCCTGGGTGGATGTGTTTTTCGGGCCAAACAGAGACAAGATGCACGTTATCGATAAGGCAAGTCTCAAAATAGTGAAAACCCTGCAGCCGTCGCCGGGAAAAACCTCCGGTCATGTTGAGTTTACCAAAGACGGTCGTTATGCCTTGGTTAGTATTTGGGATATGGAAGGGGCGCTGGTTATTTATGATGCCCACAGTTTGGAGGAGATTAAACGTCTCCCCATGAGCAAGCCTTCCGGCAAATACAATGTCTATAATAAGACACATTATGAAGAGGGAACCAGTCACTGAATATGCCGGTCTGATTTTTTGTAGCGGGAGAGTTAAAAGGATTATTGCTGATTAGTCTCGTAGCGCGGCGCGAACGGCACAATAAAAAGGAGGTTGTTTTGCTCAGTACCTTGGTGAAACTGATGGTGTTTGTGTTGCTGTCCACTTCTGTTTTTGCAGAAGAAGACGCAATGCTGCTCTTCAAACATTACCAGGATCGTATTTTTCAAATCCGATTGGTTGATCTGCGAGCCGAAAAAAAGATTGGTTTGGGTAGCGGTTTTTTAGCCTCACAGGATGGATTGGTTGCAACCAATTTTCATGTCATATCGAAGTTGGTTCATTTCCCAAAAAAATATCGTGCGGAAATGGTGAATTCTGAGGGTGTGGTTCAACAGCTTCAGTTAGTCGATATAGATATCCTGAATGATCTGGCTTTACTGCAGGCATCTGTGCCTGAAATGCGGCCACTCGATATTCCTGACAAACCATCACAGCAGGGAGACACAATCTATTCGATTGGTAACCCCTATGATATTGGTTTTACCGTTGTTCCGGGTACCTTTAACGGACTTGACGAGAACAGCTATTACCCACGAATACATTTTTCTGGTTCAGTCAATCCAGGGATGAGTGGTGGGCCGGTGCTAAATCGTAATGGCGAAGTTGTGGGAATTAATGTGTCTACCGCTGGAAATCAGATTAGTTTTCTTATTCCAGGCGCGCCACTGCGAGCCCTGCTTGATCGCCAGCACGACAAGGAGTTTCAGAAAGAGCAATTTGGTGCTCGAATTCGAAATCAGCTTTTGCAAAATCAAAAACATCTGTTTAATGACCTGTTAGCGCAGGACTGGCCTGTTGAAATGCTTGGTGAAGCACAGGTGGTAGGGGAAATGCCACCGTTTGTTAAATGCTGGGGTGAATCCAGCAAAGAGAAAGATCTCTATCGTAGTATTTCTACTTCCTGCAGAAGCAAGCAGTCCATCTATCTGGATGACCGGTTCAATACCGGTGTGATCAGTTACCAGTTTTTGTGGCTGGAAGCGGGTGAGTTGAGTGATATGAGATTTCGCAGTTTCTATAGTTCGATATTCGGTCGGTTTTATCCGGACAATCGGGTGGATGAGGAGAATGTAGGTAACTTTGTTTGTGAAGAACATTTTATTGAGGATAATAATAATACCGACAAGTTAGTCATATGTGCTCGCGCTTATCGGAAGTATGCGGGGCTTTATGACCTTCTTTATCTCAGGGGAGCGGTTGATCAATCCAGTCAGGCTTTTATCAGTCATTTTACGCTGGCGGGAGTCGACCTTAAAAGTATGGAGGCTTTTTTAAGACGCTTCATGGAGGTGGTCAAACGATGACCATTGTCGAAGTGAGAGGGCGAGGCGGGCAATTAATTGAGCGTGTGCGCACGGATAGTGAAGTAATCACAGTCGGCAGAGCATTTGACAATGATGTAATTCTGGAAGATGCCTACGTTTCTGCACACCACCTAAGGTTAACGCTGCGTGCTAGTGGTTGGTTGGCGGAAGATCTGGGGAGCGCCAATGGTACTTATTATAAGAAACAAAGAATCCAGGAAAAGGAGGATGTGGACTCTGGCGACAGACTGAGAGTGGGGCATACCTATTTGCATCTGTACATCGATGCACACTCAGTCAGTCCTGTTCTTAAAATTGATAGTGCCGAGGCTCGCCTGGTTGGCTTGGGCAGACCGCTGATGTGGACTGTGCTTATTGCGCTTACCTGCATGATGCTCGTGTTTGAAAGCTATAGCCGTTCATTTACAGAGTATAAGCCACTCAAAATAGTGCAGCCGGCCTTGTGGAGTCTTTTGGGTGTTGTTCTACTGGCGGCGGTATGGGCTTTAGTCGGAAGGCTTGCACGGCATCGAGCTTATTTCTTTAGTCATCTTTCGATCTGGTACCTGTTTGGCTTGAGTTCATTTGTTTTACAGTTTTTTTCTGAAACGATTGCCTACAACCTGAGTAGTGGGTTGCTACAGGACGTACTGGTCAACGGTAGTAAATTTCTCCTGCTAGTGGCTGTGCTTTGGTCAAGCCTTACTCTTGCAACCAATTTGAAGGCTAAGCGTCGTTCCTGGTCTGCATTGGGTCTTGCGGGGGCCGTGTTGATTGTAGGCCTTGCAGGTGAGGTCAGATGGCAACAGGATTTTACAGCCGCGCCCTCTTATTATGCGCATATAAAGAGTCCCAGCCTTCTTTGGGTTGAGGGAAAGCGAAGTGTGGAAATAGTTTCGCGTCTGCCCCAACTGCTGGAACGGGCGACGGAGGAGTCTGAAAAGGTGGGTGATAGCCATAGAGACCAAGTAACAGAATAGATCACTTTAATAATAGCGTTACTGGTACCGGGAGTTTCCCGCTTGGTGGTCGCTCCCGGGTGCTGTCTCAAATTTGCTCAGTGCCCAAGTCGGGAGCGAAGGCGAACAACTTCGCCAATAATCAGAATGCTCGGTGTTTTGAATTTCTCTTCGATTACTTTTTGCGCTACATCAGTCAGGTTGCTGATAATTATCTGCTGTTCTGGCTGGGTAGCTTTGTAGATGACGGCAACAGGGATATCAGGCTTCATGCCATGTGCAATCAGTTCTTTGGAAATGACGGGTAAACCGCCTAAACCCATATAGATCACCAAGGTTTGATTATCTCTTGCAAGCGCTTTCCAATCGAGATTGACGCTGTTGTCTTTCAGATGGCCGGTCGCGAAGGTTACCGACTGTGCATAATCTCTGTGCGTGAGTGGGATGCCACAGTAGTTTGAGGCGCCTGCGGCGGATGTAATGCCCGGCACCGCTTGAAATTGTATACCCGCTTTAATGAGCTCTTCGGCTTCTTCTCCACCTCTACCGAATATATAGGGGTCGCCTCCTTTTAGCCTTAATACCCGCTTGCCTTCGGTTGCTAGTGATACTAGCAGATCGTTGATCTTGTCCTGGGGTACGCAATGATTACTCGCTTGTTTTCCAACATAGAATTTATCGGCATCGCGCCGTACTAGATTGAGAATATCTTTTGAAACGAGCCTGTCATAGACCACTACATCAGCTTTTTGCATTAGGCGTAGTGCTCTGAAAGTTAGTAAGTCAGCATCTCCGGGGCCAGAACCAACCAGGAAAACTTCACCCTTCGGTTTGGCTGTGTTTGTGTTCTGGTCGAGCAGCGCCTTCAGTTCACTATCAGCCTTTTCATCTTCACCTGACAGCACTCGTTCTGCAATTGAACCTTCGAAGACCTGTTCCCAAAAGTTTTTCCTTGCGGTTCCCCCGGTGAGTTTTTCTTTGACCTGGGAACGGAACCGGTCGGCCAGGTTCGCCAGTCGGCCATAGCGATGCGGTATCATGGACTCAATTTTGCCGCGCAACAATCTTGCAAGTACCGGTGCTTTTCCGCCAGTACTGACAGCGATTGTGATAGGTGAGCGATCGATAATAGCCGGCATGATGAAACTGCATAGTTCAGGGTTATCAACAACGTTAACAAAAAGGTTTCGACGGCTGGCATCAGCATAAATGCGCTCATTAAGTGAGCGATCATCTGTTGCCGCAATAACGAGGACTACATTTTGCATCATGGACTCTTCGTAGCCACACTCAAGCAGTGTAAGCGAGTCATCCTTATGTGCTTTGATTTCTTCGCAGATTGTGGGTGCGACCAGGGTGACTTTTGCTCCTGCGTCTAACAGTATGTCAAGCTTTCGTGCGGCAACGTTTCCGCCGCCAACCAATAGACAACCTTTACCAGTCATTTTGGTAAATATTGGTAAATGGTCCATAGGTAACTACCCCGAATTTCAGAAGATTAGAATACTAATCTTCTCTATGGCTAAATATTGATATACGACAAATAATTTGAAGAGTTCATCTAATCCACGCAGGCTTGGTTTGTCGCCCTATGGATCAGTGAGCTTTGCTCTTCAGAATAAGTCAATTCAAGCGCTAACTTTTGGCCCCTATCGGACATTTTGCGCCAGGTTTTACGTAACACCGGGATCAATTTTTCCTGGCTGTGTTTCTCTTGCATTGGCGCAAGATAGTATTCAAGAAAGACAAGACAAGCAACATCTTCTAGTATTTGCGTATGAAAATCTCTCGCTAAATCTTTCTTGGTGACTAATCTGCAGACCTGCTCCGCTTCCCGTTCAGAATATCCTGCATCGAGCATAAGTGTTGAAAGATTCTGTGCATGATAATTGGCCAGGGCTTTGCGCCATTGCAGATAGCCGCTTCTGTCTTCGGGGAAGCTTTTTCTGGATATTTTCCAGCGAGTGATGTGCTGACCGTAAACTGCTATCTTCAGAGTTTCCGGAGCGTCGGGAGTCATTGAAAGCAGCCGCGCGAGCATTCGATGACTATATAGCAACTCTTTGCCTATTTTTGTTCCGTTTATCTGCTCCTTGTTAGGGTCCTGACTATTTAATCGATCAATTTCAGAAATCAGTTTTTGGTAACGCACGGGAACAACTTTTCCTTCAATTTAAGCAATGCTCCGATGTTAGCATTTTTTGCAGATCTATCAGTGAATTTTTTAAGTTAATTGATAATTCCATATCCTGATCATGATCAGCTGGCCAGGTGGTTTGGATGATCGCTAATTGTTCTGTAATAGTTGTGTAAGCAGGGCAGGGGGAGTAGCGATTAGTTTGTTTGGTGTTGTGAATGAAAGCGCATTTCTGCAGTCTTGTCGTGAAAGGAGAGAGAATTTTGTCTATTTGGTCAGAGCGAATGGTTTTGGATTCGTTGATGAGTTGTTGGATTGATTTTTCTAGGCCGACTAAAGTCTCCTTGCAATTCACCTGCCAGTGAGCTTCGAGCTCCAGTGAGCTGAACGGGAGTCTTTCATTAACGCTGCTTTCTGTGTCCGCCGGATGCGCCGGCATCGCAAAAAACAGCGCTATTAAAATAAGTCTTGCTATGACGACTTATAGGCTCGCAAAGTACGCGGCCAGGTTGGCGATATCATCGTCTGAAAGATTTTTCACCATCGGGGCCATCATTGGATCGTTGCGGTTTCCGTCGCGAAATGCTTTGATTTGCTTGGCCAGGTAACCTGCTTTCTGTCCAGCAAGGTTAGGCCAAAGATCATTTGGGCTCATGCCATTTGCACCGTGACAAGCTGCGCAAGTCATTGATTTTGCTTTGCCTGCGGCTGCGTCAGCAGCATTGGCAGTTGATACGGCGCCAAGCATTGCAAGGCTACAAACAAGACTAAGTAAAAATTTCATTGAGTTACTCCTAAGAATCTGTAAAATTTAGCGGGCTCATTGTACATAATAAAATGGCAAATCTACAAAAATATAATAGGTAATGTATTGATCATGATTCAGATCAATTACTTCCATTTATAGAGTGGATAGAGTTGCAGCCTCAATAAAAGTTCTAAATTTTTAAACATTAATCACTAAGGAGTTAGGTATGTCGCCGCATGACGTTCCGCCAGAAAATGAAGAAATTCCTTTCATGCAACGGTTGTTGGATAATCCCTTCATCCTGTTGTTTTTAGGTGTCGCAAGCCCAGCTG
>CBDUGR010000115.1:0-6896 GCA_965366515.1 uncultured Gammaproteobacteria bacterium
TAGCTTAAAATATCCATTAATTTGAAACGTCCCGCTGAACCTGTGTATTTGGATTACATGACAAATAGCTCTCAACCGTCTTTCCCCCATTCTTTCATTCAGTTCTGCACACAGTTTTTCTTGTATTCAGGTGTCGAGATTAAACGGCCCCTTGCAATATGTCCAAATAGAATTACCTGTATCCAGCACGCGAGCGTAAAAAATATATGTAATTTCATGCCATCGATACTAAAGAGATAGGAATTCCTATCTTGACTTTCAGCTGATGTAAAATATGCTCGCCATAATTCAAAATATAGCGTTCCAAATCTTTCTAATAAGTAATACTATGCTGGTGCAGATATGCCAAGTAGCCAATAGATAGCTTATGTTGAAAAGGGATTTTGCCGACTATGCCGAGGCATTGTACAGTGCTGATGATTTAGATGCGGCGTTTGCAACGCTGGAAAAGGAAGTAGTCGGGTTGGGGTTTGACTGCGTTCTGTACACCTATATTCCCAGCACACTTGTCAACTCCAGCCTCTCTGCCAAACCGTTGATTCAAGTGTCTACCGACTATTCTCCGGACTACCGGGCTCATTATGAAGATGCGCGATTTGATCGAGATGATCCACTGATCAAGGCGGTAAAGGACGGTGTCAGCAAACCTATCGACTGGTGGGGCGAAGTATGCGGGTCGTACACACAAAAAGATCCGAAATGTTATGAGGTCATGGCGGTTTCCCGTGACTACGGATTGAATAATGGTGTGACTCTGCCCCTGCTTTGCGAACAACAAGGTATTGCCGGCGCCAGTTTCATCAGCGAAGATAAATCCTGCTATAAGGCCCTGTTGCGCGAAAAACTCCCCCAACTGCAGTCTATAACCCGAATGTATCACAATCTTGTATTGGCCAACTCCGGATACTTTGGTAATTTTGTCAGGCCAGTATTCGCATCGCTCAATAACATGGAGGTGCACTATCTAGCTGGCCTTGCCGCAGGTAAAAGCCAATCCGAAATGGCAGCAGAACTCGATCGGTCCGAAAAATATCTTGAGCAAGTGATGTTGAAAATTCGGCGCAAGGTGTCAGGCGTAGGGCCATTCGATAAACCCGCGATGAATCGTAATCAATTGCTTTACTATGCCGGACTGGTCAACATAATCGGCTACGCTGAATCGCTCACCAAGTAGCCATCTCCCAGGCAATGCTATTTCAATACTGGCTAGACCGGAATCACGCATAAGGACACCGACAAGCCTAATATCCGTTAAAACAAAAAACTCCATATTCAAGCATTTTACAGGCAACATGGTATGAACGGCAGCAGCCATCACTTCATAGAGAGCGATGTCGCCAGCACTGTCAGTTTGCAGCACACGGAACGGATTTGACCGACCTGCCCCTTTTTGCGTACACCATTGTTCCGCTCATGTGCGATCGTGCTTGTAGCAAACAACCAAACTCAATCCACCATCATACAAATTCTGGTGGGCAGCCCCTACCCGGAATCCTACATTCCGGACTTGCCCGATCAGAGTGTCCATGTCAACAAGATTGATGTCCCGACTTGTACTGATACCGAGATTATGCTGTTTGAATTCTGCCCCATGAGGGTGGGCAATCAGCTCCTTCTCGGCCTCAGCCAGTAATGCAGGCATGTCAATCGATGAATTGATAGTAGCCAGCACAAAGCACGAACCTGTTGACAACTGCTTGTGGATGTGCACTAGAACTTTCAATGGGTCCGGCCAAACATAATAGCTGTTGATGGAAAGCGCTGAGTCTGTGCGGTGAAGCGACACATCCTCTATTGCTTTGTTGACCAGGACCGCCTTCCCGAGGTTGTATTGTATTGTCATCAACGATTTCGTGTTCCACGCAGGTATTTCCACCGGGCTCGGTGACAGCCGTATCACTGTACCCATCGACCGACTGGAACTTATCGCCAACCAAGTGGAAATTGCATTTAATCTGGACCGGGTAAACGGCGGCAGGCTACTGCTCGCCTCGTCAAGCGTAGTGCTTCCCAGACACTTGCCCGGTGAAACCGTCACACTCTCAGGGCTGGAATACATCTATTCCGATAGTGACGTAGATGGGATCCTCGATGTGCATGAAGTGACTGTCACTCCGGAAGATCTGGACAACGATACCCTACTCAACTTTCAGGACACGGATTCAGATGGCGATCTGTTGCCCAATGGTATCGATCCCATGCCTTATGAAGGATCAATAAACCAACGGCCTAATGCTGGTAGTCCGGACTTCGAGCTTATTCAACCTGGAGGTGATCGACGCACGATCCAGATAGCTGACAGCAACGGCCCTACCGATGCCTTGAATCATCTTATCAACACACTGGGACAGGTTACGCTGCGCAGTGAGCCGGACTGGCCCGAAGCAGTGCTCGAGGACAGTGACCTTGATAGTCGCTGGATAGCCTTCGGTATTGGCAGTGGCCCAGCTGCTCCCTGCCCCGAGTGGCGCATCTCACGAGATGTCAGTGCCATTCGCAGCAACTTGACCGCGCCCGCACTTCCGTCCTTCGAGCGCTATGACGATAAACCATTCATGGCCTCGCTCGCTGTCGGAGTGGCAGCAGATCTTGATTCGCTGGATGACGCACAGAACTCCATTCAGGGACGCGGTGCCTGGAACGATGCGCTCAGAATGATTGTATCTGACAACACGGTCGGTTGGATGGAGATAAACACGGATGGGGAGTTTGCAGGAACCGGATGTCAGCTGAACCTCTCTTCGTTCATATACGGTAATTGATCGGCGCTACTGACTTCAAATCAGGTACTCGAGTCAGATTCGACAGTACTGTCGTTCACAATTCCCTGACCCAAGTAATATTTCAGCCAGACCTCACAAAATCAGTACCTCGAAGAAAAGCATTTTGAAACCGTGTGCTGAAGATTATTATTGGAGTCCATATCACCCATCTTCCATAACAGGTGAGTCTGGAAATATACATAAATACCGTCTGACTGATAAGGTAGGAAATCCCACAATTATTGTACCTGCTCACACTCTCGTTGAGAAACCTTTATTACCCGGCGGTGAAATCATCCTTGCAGAGTGAGCGCGCTGTGCTAATTAATCATGCATGGAGTCCGTCAATACAGCATCAGTAAGAAAAGAGATCGTGCACGTCGAGCAGGAGATCGCCCGCCTGAGTTAGTCTGGCAAGGTATCTAATGAAAATCGAATGCTCTTCAACACACTGTCGATGATTGTGAAGATGCTGGTAGCGATCATCATGAAGAGATCGACAAAGTAAACCAGAGAGGCTGCTTGCGAACTGGATCGGACGTGCCGTCTCAGAGGCGTCGCATATCAGGTTACATGCAAACAATGGCTTATCGTAGCTAGAACCCCTTGTTGGCTATTCATCTGCCCCTCAAAGGCAAGCTCACCGCTGCAGGAGTGTGAACAGGTAACAAGGGCTGAGGGCAAAATAGAATAACTACAGATTACACTCCGACGAGATAGTCCCTTTTGCGTTATTTTCAAATGAAACATTCTCGAGCAAGAAATCTGCAGGTCGTAAGGTCCCCGTAAAGGAGCAGCTAATACCCCATTGCAACCCTTCGCTGATTGTGACATTGCTAAGCTTGGCGCTGGAGCTTACACCTACCAACATGACCGTGGCTGAATCACCGGCTTCATCCTCGCTATAAGTAGACGCTTGAGGCGCTCCGCCACCTGTTATTCGAACATTCGACAAATCTATACCGGAATTGTAAGCCTGGATTGTGCCCCATTGATTCGGATCATCTGGATGTCCACTGACTAATATCGGGCTCTCTGCAGTGCCGTCAAATCTTACCGGAGTACTGACAAGCATCGAAGCGCCTTCTGCAAAGACTAGCCGGTTGCCTGCGTCAAAGGATGTTATATTATTCCGTAGACGGGCTGTTATGGAAATTGACTTTCCGAAATACCACGGAGCACCGTAGCTTGGAAATATTTCGGAACCATTTTTACCCGCTGCAAATCCGTACGCTTCAATGCCAGGATTGCCGTTTGGATTTGTCTGTAAGTTGTAGGTACTTGCACTATCCAGTGAATTCACGTGACTGTAATCGATTTTCAATCCAGTTAATGTATTGCCAAAAAAAACATTATCTCGAAATTCGTCGACTGTGGACCGCTCGGGGATATCGATTCCTGATGAATCAGAACCGCCCACTCTTGTATTAGTGAGTGCTATACTGGCTCGCCCTAAACCCAGCGAAGGAAATTCCCAGTTTCCGCCGTGGTGGATTGCAACCTCATTGAACACGTTTCCGGTACTCCCGGTTATTCCTATGCCACGCCATGCACCGCGATGTTCAGATTCACCTATGAAACTGATAGGTTGTTCAATGGTACCGTTGGCTGTAACGCTGATGTTTTCAAATTCAATTCGGGAGCCATCGGCCATGATAAATGTAGTTCCGGGCTCAATGACAATGTTGCCGGTGTAAAAGCTCTCACCCAGCATATAATAGTCGCAGCTTGAATCTGAATTTCTGAAAACAAAAGGTGATCCAACCTTTTTACCGAATAATACCTCTGCACAATCAAGTAAAGGGTCGGTCACCTGGGTCGGGTTTCCGAGTTCTACCGCATCACCAGGTTCTATAGCTTTTTCGAAATGAGCTTCACAGTCAGGGTGAAAGTCACCGGCCAAACTGTTATTGGTATTTATGTTTTCAAGATAAAGATTCCCGTTCGTGCTCGAGATTTGACTCGTGCAGAGCACGGCCCATCCCTGGCTGTCGGTTATGGCTCCATCCGTCACGACGGCATCACTAAAGCTGCTGGTAAACGTGAGGGCGGCACCCTCCGACCCAGGACCTATAGCCCCACCTTCAATCACGAATTTTGACATGCGAATAACCCGACCACCCAATGCCATTCCGGCCCACGAATTGCCCGCTTCCGGCGTCCCTTTTATCACTACTGGATTTGATTCAGTACCACGTAAGTAAAAACTATCTCTAACACGTAGACCAGTTCCTTCTGAAAACCACATTTCTACGCCTGCTCGAATCAATAGTCCGCTGGCGGATAGTCCGTCGAAATGATAGGGCGCCCCGATGTTTTCAAGAACCAGGGTTTCACTAACACGGTTACCAAGTGAAATTGCTGGTAGACCGTTTGGGTTGTTCTTGCCGACGTAATCCGAACCAGAGTCAAGATTGACCGCATCGTCTGCGTCTTGCAGCACCAATCCAGCCTCTTTATTGCCACTGAACGTGTTATTGCCAAAGTTTGATATAATGGTATTGAACAGGAATAAAAGCCCGGAAGACGCGCTATTCGAAATCGTGGATTGCTCCATATCCAGAATGGTATCGGTAGCAATGACCAGATTAGCTTCCTGGCCTTCAAATTGGTTCTGGCTTTCAGGGTTGCCTCCGCCTGTCACCAGAAGATGTCTAACGGTCAATTTGCTGTCGCTGAATCTAAGTTGCCCCCATGGGGTTGCATTCTGTCCAGCCGGTTGCCAGATAATGGGTTTTTCCGCTGTTCCTATCATATTGTGTGTGCCGTTGGAGAAACTCACCGACGCATTTGCAGCGACCAGTATCGTTGTTCCAGGCTCTATGGTTATATCCCCGGAAAACCGGTAGTTCTCTTCAATCAGATAATCGCAACCGGGAGAATCAACACGTCATTATTATTGTCAGAAGGAAATGATGCAGCACATGAGGTGTCTGAAAGTTCAGAATCGGCAATTGGTGAAACTAGTGCAGGATTGTCGCCCAATGTTAAAGGATCATCATTTGGATCCGCAGTAGCCAATGGATTTGATCCGCTTCCACCACCACCCCCTCCACAGCTTGTCAGGAATAGTATGAGTGGTGCCAGAATTGCGTACTTTAGAACCGTTTCTAGTATGTTCATCAAAGTATTTTTTTTAATCATTTATTATAAAAATAATAAAAAGGACTCTGCAAAAAATAGATCCATCGTAACCTCGGCTTTTAACCAGATAGTGGATTATTATCAGGCCCGTTGAGAAATTCTGTAACCGGATGCGTAAACATCCACAGCCTGGATACACTAACCAACCCAGTTCAGACGGAACGTTCAATTTACTGCTGTTTGTGTATAACCCCGGCTCCCGCTGTTTGATAGACACCTCTATCCTGGAGATAACTCCTCAACCCGGACTGTTCAGCACCTACTGCATCACCAACTCTATGAATAAATCGGTGCCCAGGACGCTATCAAAATACGCAATATTGCCGTCATTCAACAAGACACCATTGTCATAAATGATGTCAGGATCTACTCCTGATATGGTTATTGGGTCGCCATTGACGGTGGGGTGAGTAGACCCTGGTTCAATCAGCTGACGTAATGTGTTCGCGCTATCCGCTATCCAAAGTCCAGCGGACCTGCTTACACGTTGATCTGAATCGGATGCATCCTGGACTACGGCGGAGAATAACAATTGGCCATCGCCTGAAACTCGCAACGCAGCCAGACCCGTGAAGTAATTATCCTCGGTGAAAGGTACCGGCAGAATGTCCAGACTACCAACACGGTATTCTAAACTCGATGCACCTACCGATTCATATGCCGTGTAGGCAGTTTCTGTCCGTGGCAAACCAACAAAAATAGCAGTTTCGTCACCGTCACCCAAATCTTCCGCACGCAGAACATATTGGCTGTCTTTACCATAAGTAAAGTTTGAAGTGAGAGCGTTGAAAACTCCACCCTCGAGAAAGTATTGGGCCGTAGGTGTTTGCAGCGACTCACCTTGCGCTAGTACCAGCCTGGGAGGCGAACTCACTGAATATTCCCAGATGGTGGCGGAACCAAAACTTGTGCCGAATCCCGGCTGCATGACGGACTGATCTCGGGTTACACCAACGCCAATTACCATTCGTCCGCCAGCAGGGCTCGCCA
>CBDUGR010000116.1:0-6877 GCA_965366515.1 uncultured Gammaproteobacteria bacterium
CCACCAATCTCCGGATAACGATCATAAACTACCGGTTTCACACCATTACGGACCAGCACATCCGCACATGACAACCCGGCGGGGCCGGCCCCTACCACCGCCACCTTTTTTCCAGTACTGACAATTCCGCTGATATCTGGACGCCACCCTCTGTCAAATGCGGTGTCCGTAATAAATTTCTCTATAGCACCAATGGTTACCGCACCAAATCCATGATTGAGGGTACAGGCATCCTCGCAAAGTCTATCCTGAGGACAAACTCTCCCGCACACCTCAGGAAGGCTGTTCGTTTGATGGCATAACTCAGCCGCTTCAATAATTTTGTTCTCAGCGACCATTTTAAGCCAATTGGGAATATAATTGTGTACCGGGCAATGCCATTCACAGTAAGGATTTCCGCAATCAATACATCTTTCAGCCTGGAGCGCCGCCTGTTTTTCCTCATATAGGTCATAGATTTCAATAAACTCCGTCTTGCGTGCAGCATCAGACCTTTTGTCCGGATCGTTCCTCGACAAATCTACAAAACGAAAGTGTTGCCTGCGCCTGTCCATCACCTGTTACTCCGGCCTCATTCGCGTCTGCATTAGCAATTTATCAAGGGTGGTTGCCTTGGGCCGAACCAACCAGAATTGACCGGTATAGTCATAAAAATTAGCCAGCAATTCCTGCCCCCAGGTACTGGATGTCAATTCCACATAGTCCTTCAGGATCTCACGCAACAGATTTCGATAGCCCTCCATTTCTCCACGCAGTAACCTTTGTATTTCGACAAGGTCATGATTGCAACGATCAACAAATCGATGGTTCATATCCAATACGAAGGCAAAGCCTCCAGTCATACCCGCCCCAAAGTTATAGCCAGTCTCTCCCAGAATGGTCACGATGCCTCCTGTCATATACTCGCAGCAATGATCACCCACTGACTCTGCCACCGCCTTGGCACCGGAATTCCTTACCGCAAATCGCTCCCCCGCACCACCAGCGGCATATAGGATACCTCCTGTCGCGCCATACAGGCAGGTATTGCCCACGATGGTTGCTTCTCTGGAGAGAAACCTTGAAGCACCGGGCGGCTTGATAATCAGCGCGCCGCCAGCCATACCCTTACCGACATAATCATTGGCATCACCACTCAAATGCAGATGTAACCCGCCACAGTTCCAAACGCCAAAGCTCTGTCCTGCACTACCCTCAAAGTCAATATGTATCGGATTATCTGACATACCCAGGTCGCCATAACGTTTGGCAATTTCACCCGATAACTGGGCACCAATAGCGCGATCGCTATTGGTAATGGCATAACGGAACCGTCCACCTTTACGCTGATCAATGGCCGGGAGAATATCATCGAACATCTGGCTCGCCAGCCCCGTTTTGCCCGGTGGATTATTGCGTTCGACCTGACAGCTGTAAGGCTGATTCATAAGCTGTGGATCTTTAGCCAGTATCAGACTTAAATCCAGGCTTTGCTGTTTATCCGTAATACCGGGAACACGCCGCAAACAATCGGTAGCCCCTATTATCTCTTCGAGACTCTGGTAGCCCAGCTTTGCCAGCCATTCCCTTGTTTCCTGCGCCACAAAAAGGAAAAACTGCTTAACTCTGTCTACCGTTCCATGAAAATGATGACTGCGTAAATATTGATCCTGGGTTGCAATACCCGTAGCACAGTTATTCAGATGGCAAATTCGCAGATATTTACAACCCAGCGCCACCATCGGCGCGGTTCCAAACCCAAAACTCTCGGCACCCAGTATCGCCGCTTTAACGACATCCAACCCGGTTTTCAGCCCCCCATCCGCTTGCAGTACAACCCGTCCACGCAATTGGTTATGACGCAAGGCCTGGTGCACCTCGCTTATACCTAACTCCCAAGCGGATCCCGCGTATCTAATGGACGATAGCGGGCTGGCACCGGTGCCGCCATCACAGCCGGAGATAGTAATAAAATCTGCATAGGCCTTGGCAACTCCCGCAGCAATAGTGCCCACACCAGGCTCTGCAACCAGTTTCACTGATACCATTGCTTCAGGGTTAATCTGTTTCAGGTCAAAAATCAGTTGTGCTAAATCCTCAATTGAATAGATATCGTGGTGCGGAGGAGGTGAAATCAGCGTGACTCCCGGTGCGGAATAGCGCAACTTTGCTATCATCTCGTTCACTTTACCGCCCGGTAACTGGCCGCCTTCACCGGGTTTTGCTCCCTGTGCAATCTTTATCTGAATGACCTCGGCACTCATCAGGTAGCTGGGTGTCACACCGAAGCGTCCAGAAGCAACCTGCTTGATTTTTGAGCGCCGCATCGTTCCATGACGCGCCGGGTCTTCTCCCCCCTCCCCTGAATTGGATCGCCCACCCAGCTCATTCATAGCCAATGCAAGCGCCTCATGTGCTTCGGGTGACAAGGCACCCAGAGACATGCCGGCTGTTTCAAATCGTTTTAGAATGGATTCAACAGGCTCAACGCGGTCAATCGCCATTGGCGATCGATCAGATACAGGCTCAAGCAGATCACGCAGCATCGCTGGGTCACGCTGGTTCACCTGAGCGATGTACTCCTGATATAAACGATCCTCTCCGGTTTGAACTGCGCGCTGCAGCGGCATCACCACATCCGGATTGAAGGCATGATACTCACCTCCATGCACATATTTAAACAGTCCACCCACTTCCTGCTTAAACTGCAGCTGCCACGCATCACGGTGTACAGTCTCTTGCTCCTGTTGCAATTGTTTAAAGGTCATTCCTTGTACCCGACTGGCAACACCTTTAAAACAGAGTTGTATCATTTCATCATGCAAACCCAGCGCCTCAAACAATTGCGCCCCTCTATAAGAGCTAATGGTCGAAATGCCCATTTTTGATAAGATTTTCTGCAATCCCTTGTTAATACCCCGTCGATAATTCACTCTCGCCTGCCGTTCCTGTACCACTAGCCCTCCCTTTCTTGCCATTTCATTTAGCACTTGATAGCTCAGATAGGGGAAAACAGCAGAGGCGCCAAAACCAATTAACAGGGCAAACTGATGTGCATCTCTGGCCAAAGCTGTTTCAACAATAATGTTCACCTGGCAACGCAGCCCTTTTTCAATCAACCGATGGTGAATCGCGCCAACGGCTAGCATTGCATTCATCGGCAATAGTGTTTTATCAATATTTCGGTCAGACAGGTGTAGTATCAAAAACCCTTTTTCCGCCAAAGCTTGCGCGTGGTCAGCCAATCGAATAATCGCCTGCTCCAAACCAAAGGATGGGTGATAATTTAACTCGAGCTTTTCGATATGAAATCCGGTTACCCGATCCTCGATAATTTGGTTAAATTTGTTGATCGATAATACGGGGGAATTTAACAGGGCGCGCTGGGCATGAAGTTCTGTTTCACAAAACAGATTCCTCTTTTCACCAAGGTGTGTATCCAGAGACATGACCAAGGATTCACGCAAAGGGTCAATCGCCGGGTTTGTAACCTGCGCAAACTGTTGCCTGAAATAGTCACTAAGCAATCTGCTTCTTTTGGACATCACCGCAAGAGGCGTATCATCCCCCATTGAGCCAACTGGCTCCTGTGCAGTCTCCGCCAAAACCTTGAGCACCTGATCTGTTTCTTCCTGTGTCAGTTGAAATAGCTTTGCATAGATTTCCGCTCGACCTGCGGGCAAACTCGCCTCCACTCTATTGCTATCCGTTAACGAAGACTCAACTCGGCAAACGCCCTGTTGCAACCATTGTTTATAGGGATGAGCGCGCTTTAATACGGTATCGATATCCGGAGTATGCAGAATTTGTCCGGTCTCGGTGTCAACGGACAATATCTGTCCCGGCCCGATGCGGCCCTTGGCCACGACATTTTCAGGCTCACAGGGATAGACCCCGGTTTCCGAAGCCAGCACAATGTAGTCGTTGTCTGCGAGCAACCATCGCGCCGGCCTCAGTCCGTTGCGGTCTAGCAAGCATACCGCATGTCGACCGTCTGTCAGAACCACACCCGCTGGCCCATCCCATGGTTCCATATGCATGGCGCTATACTCATAAAAAGCACGCAAATCCGGATCCATTGTTTCCGCATGCGGCTGCCAGGCCGAAGGTATCATCAATCGCAGCGCCCTGTAGAGATTTATACCGCCGGCCAGGAGCAGCTCCAGCATATTATCCATACTGGCCGAATCCGACCCCCTGGGCTCAATGATCGGCTGTAGTTGTGCCATGTCCGGCAATTGCTCAGATTTTAAAATCGCTGCCCTGGCTTGGGCCCAGTTGCGATTACCCTGGATCGTGTTGATCTCTCCGTTATGCGCCAACAGTCGAAAGGGCTGCGCCAAAGGCCATCTAGGTTGGGTATTGGTGGAATAGCGCTGATGAAAGACGCAGATTGACGCCGCCATATTTTCATTGGCCAAATCCGGGTAGAACTGTTTCAGGTCGCAGGGAAGAACCAACCCTTTATAGGCGATAAGCCGACTGGAAAGACTACAGATATAGAAGCTCTTATGTTCCTGCAGCGCCCTCTCAACTTCTTTACGTACAATGAAGAGTTTTACTTCCGCCCGGGCGATTGAGCCTTTCCCGACATCCACAAATACCTGCTCGATTTGCGGCCGATTCTGTTGTGCAATAGGGCCACAGACCTGATCATTAACCGGCACCTGCCGCCATCCGAGCACCGCTAATCCGTGCTCCTTTAAACAGCTATTGACCTCACAGCGCTCGGTTTCTGCCTGCTTTGTATCAGCTGATAAAAACAGCATCCCCACTGCGAGCTTTTTTGTGTTGCTCTGTTTAAACAATCTGCTGGCAATATCAGCAAAGAATTTTTCAGATAAGGTAAATAACAGGCCACAGCCATCACCGGTTTTATTATCGGCTGCAATACCGCCCCGGTGGGTCATGCTGGTTAAGGAATCGATTGCCGTCTTAAGCAGATCGTGACTGGCCTTCCCATGCAAATGCGCGATAAGCCCAAAACCGCAGCTGTCCCTTTGCTCATCACAGGAATAGAGTGCGCGGTTCATAAGGTTACTTTCGAGAAGAATTGGCGGACGCCGCTCTCTGGCTTCTGGCAGACTTTGGCAACCGGACTCGGAATAAGCGGCTGACAGCGCCAAACCTCAAAACTAATCATTCAATGAGCACCTGATTAAAGGCACTCTAGTCAATTAAACTCCTCCGCCGAGCAATTTGCAACATCACTGACCACTCTAATGATAGCAATTGGTATTCGCATTAGGGCGCTATATAATGGTAGTGTTGCTTCAAGCACCACCCTAAAGTTTGCACTTGGAGGCTAAGATATGGCACCCAAATTCAGCATCGCTCTGCAAGGCAGCTACCCTATCAAAGAATACATAGGGATGGCCCAGAAGGTCGAAAGTTATAATTTTGACGAAATCCATGTGTATGACGACCTGATGTTCAAGCCCACCTGGCCGTTATTAACTCTGATCGCGGAACACACCTCTCATATCAAAGTGGGGCCAGCCATCATCACACCACAGATCGTACACCCCTGTTATCATGCGGGTAATTTGGCCGAGCTTGATGAGATCAGCGGTGGTCGAGCCGTGTGCGGGATAGCGAGAGGTGCCTTTTGGGAGTTTTTAGGCATTGAAAAGCAAACCAAGCCCATCACCATGGTTAAGGAAGCCATTCAGATTATCCGCCGTCTGATGTCTGGTGACCGAACACCCTTTCACGGTGAAGTATTTACAGCCACTGAAGAACTCTTTTTCCGTTTCCAGCCCGTTAGAAAAGAGGTGCCCATTTTTATCGGTACCTGGGGCCCAAAAATGTGCCAACTGGCCGGCGAAATGGCCTGCGGTACCAAATCGGATGGTCTATGGAATCCGGATTACGTTTCCATCATTCGCAAAAATATTGAAATTGGCGCTGAACGCGTCGGTCGAGATCCAAATGAAATTGACATCATCGCTGGACCGCTGTGCTCAATCGCCAAAGATCGTGAAGCCGCAATTGCGACTGCACGACGCGTGTTAGCAGTCTACCTTCCCTACCTGCATCCCATGACTGAAGTCGCGGGCATATCAGATGAGGAGATTCGGCAGGTTAGAGAGGCCTCAAAAACAGGTGATTTTGAGAAGGGCGCCCGCGCGGTATCGGATCTATCGGTCCAGAAGTGCTCGGTCACCGGAACCGCACAGGATGTGATCGGGCAGATTGAAGAGATGGTGGACGCCGGCGTCACCCATATTGCTTTCGGACACCCTTTGGGCCCTGACTTCAATGAGGCCCTGGATATTATTGGCAAGCAGATTATCCCGCATTTTCAAAAATAAGAGATTGATTGGGTTGGTGGCTGATTAATGGTATATTACCGGCCCATTTTAGGTGCCCGATAACCTGTTAAATTCTGACGCCGGGGCCCTTTCGTCTATCCTCTCATCACTTAGAAACAGGGAGCGACACATGCCAGCCGTGCTGGAACTAACTGCGCTTGAAAGATTCCCGCTGATAAGTCCGGGGCAACCGCTTTTACCCACTATAATGTCCCTGCAGCCCGGTGACATTCTCGTGTTGGCACAAAAGATAGTTTCCAAATCAGAAAACAGATTTGCCCGTCTGTCGGACACGGTGCCGTCACAACAAGCCAAAGAGTTAGCCCTCACATGTGACAAGGATCCTCGTATGGTTCAGTTGGTTCTGAACGAGTCCAGCCAAGTCATTCGCACAACTCGCGGTGTGCTGATTGTACACCACAAACTGGGACATGTGATGGCGAACGCAGGACTGGACCAATCGAATATTGGCAATGATGAAGACCTTTTCCTGCTGTTACCCGAGAATCCCGATCAAAGTGCTCAGCAATTACGTAACGCAATTCGTGAAGAAACCGGCGTAACAATCGGTGTTGTTATCTGTG
>CBDUGR010000117.1:0-6832 GCA_965366515.1 uncultured Gammaproteobacteria bacterium
ACAGTTTGTTGCCGATGCGACATCCTTTGTGCAGCTTGCATCGGAGTGGTTGAGCGGCGAATTGGAACGAATGGAAAGCGTCAGCGCAATGCAAGAAGCTGAATATCAGCAGCGTGTTATTTTGGATAATATGTTTGATGGATTAATTACCATCGACCCCATTGGAACGATTGAATCTGTTAATAAGATGGCGTGTTCGATGTTGGGTTACACGCCAGAGGAGGTTATAGGTCACAATATAAAAATGCTAATGCCAGAGCCTTATCACAGTGAGCACGATGGCTACCTTTCCAACTATATGGGAGGTGGGGGAGCTAAAATTATTGGTATGGGACGCGAGGTGTTTGCGCAACGCAAGGATGGTTCGGTGTTTCCCATTGATCTCGCTGTAACCGAAGTGAAAATGGGTCATATGCATAAGTTTGTTGGTGTCCTGCGAGATATCACTGAACGTAAAGAGCATGAGGAGAAACTTCGTTTGCAGGGGGCGGCGTTGGAGTCGGCGGCGAATGCAATCGTCATTACCGATGTAGAGGGCAGCATAGTATGGGTGAATCAGGCTTTTACGCAGTTTACCGGCTATGAAAAGGAAAAGGTCCTGGGGTCAAATCCAAGGATTCTTAAATCGGGTGAGCATGGGCAGGATTTCTATAAGGCCATGTGGGATAGCATCCTGTCGGGTGATGTCTGGCACGGTGAACTGGTGAATAGACGGAACGATGGTAGCCATTATATAGAGGAGCAGACCATTACACCGGTAGCTGATGAAACAGGGAAAATCTCACATTTCGTTGCGATCAAGCAGGATATTACTGAACGGAAAAAAGTTGAAAAAATGAAAAGCGAATTCGTGTCTACAGTCAGTCATGAGTTACGTACGCCTCTGACATCAATTCGCGGTTCCCTGGGATTATTGTTGGGGGGAGGCATGGGCGATTTGTCGCAGCAGGTAAAATCGCTTGTTGAGATTGCTTGTAATAATTCTGAACGCCTGGTTAGACTGATTAACGACATACTCGATATGGAGAAAATTGAATCAGGGAAAATGTCATTCAGTCTCAGGCCACTAGAATTGGAGGTTTTGATCAACGATGCAGTTTCGGCCAATCAGGGTTTTGCCGAGGAACACCAAGTTAGAATTTTGCAGCAAAATAATTATCGCGATGCTCGAATTCTGGCCGATCCGGATCGTTTGACGCAAGTCATTACCAATCTGATATCCAACGCAGCAAAATTTTCTCCTGATAATAGCGAAATAAGAGTCACTGTGAATGCAGAGGGCGAAGGTGTAAGGCTGTCGGTAGCTGATGACGGCCCCGGCATTCCTGAAGAATTTCAATCTCGTATTTTTGGTAAATTTTCACAGGCGGATTCTTCAGATACGCGCCAGAAGGGTGGCACTGGGCTAGGGTTAAGTATCTCAAAGGCGATTGTTGAAAAGCTGGGTGGTCAAATTTCATTTGAATCTCAACCAGGGAAGGGTGCGGTATTTCATGTGGATCTGCCGATCTGGCGGGTTGCTGAAGTGACGCAGCAGGATTATACAGACGGCAATCGGCCGCAAATTTTGATTTGCGAAGATGATCCGGACGTCGCTGTTTTGCTGCAAATGATGATGGACAAGCAAGGGTTTAGTTCAGACATTGCCAACTCAGCCGAAGCCGCCTGGCGTCAGCTGAGCCGCTGTGACTACGTTGCTATGACATTGGATCTGATGTTGCCAGGCCAGGATGGCCTGAGTTTTCTACACCAGTTACGAGGCGAAGAGCGCACTAAAGATTTGCCCGTGCTAGTGGTATCGGCTATAGCAGATCAGGAAAAGAAAAATCTTAAAGGCGATGCTCTGGCCGTGCTTGATTGGATTGAAAAACCGATACATGAAGAGCAACTGGCGAACGCATTGGTGCAGATGCTTAATGCGACAGAATCAGAACGACCTTCAATATTGCATGTCGAAGATGATAGAGATATTGCGGTGCTGGTCAAAACGATGACTGCTGATATGGCCGATATTACTTTGGCTGAATCATTAAAAGAAGCGCGTCAAAGTCTGGCAAAGGAAAAGTTTGATCTGGTGATTTTAGATATAGGGTTACCCGACGGATCGGGTTTGGACCTGATTCCTGCGCTGACCAGAAACGAAGAGCCTACTCCTGTGATAATTTTTTCGGCGCGAGACCTGGATAAGGAAATTACGGATGGAGTGGCCGCCACTTTGGTTAAGTCAAAAACTAATAATGAGCAGATAGTGGCCGCTATTAAACATATGATTAAAGCCCGCGCACGAAGCAAGAAAAACGAGAGCAAGAAAAACGATACAGAGCAGATATCATGAGTGAGTTAAACCGTATTATGTTGGTAGAGGATGAGCCGGATATTCAAACTGTAGTAAAGTTGGCGCTGGAGACTGTGGGTGGCTTTCGGGTTGATATCTGTGAAAATGGAAGCCAGGCATTGGCACAAGTGATGGGGCTGCGTCCGGATTTGATTCTTCTGGATGTTATGATGCCCGGCATGGACGGACCGACCACCTTGGTGAATTTGCGGGAGATTGAGGAAGCTAAAGATATACCTGTAATATTTATGACGGCCAAAGTGCAACAACAGGAACTGAAGGAATACCGAAATCTGGGGGCAATAGGAGTGATTGCCAAACCCTTTGATCCTATGAAATTAGCAGATCAAGTTCGTGATATATGGAGTAAGTACCATGTCTGATTCCTATGAAGATCTAGAGCGAAAGCTAGTGGAAATGCGGGCAGGGTATGCCGAGCATTTGCCGTCTCGAATTGAAAAGCTCAGTGCGCAATGGCAGCAATTAAAGTCAAAACCGGGCCACATGGAGGAAAAAGAAACCGTTATAAGGGAGACCCATAATCTGGCTGGAACCGGTGAAAGTTTTGGGTTTTCCAAGGTTTCAAAAGTTTCAAGGGAATTGGAGCAGGTACTCAATAAATTGTGGAAGGGCGGGGATGATGAACAGCTCGAGGTTGCAAAGGGACTGTTTCTGCAGCTGACCCATTATGGTAGCCAGGATGCAGATACAGAGTCCATGGAAGCACCTATTATGAACCCAAAGGTAGCGGGTAAGAACTGGTCGGCAGACAAAACCAATCGTATTCTGTTAGTCGAGGATGGTAAAGAATTTGCGGATGAGCTGCTACTGCATCTTGAGTATTTTGGCTACGAAATCACACTATTGAATTCGCCAGAAAATCTTGTGGAAAAAGTACGGGAGTTAAGCCCCGCTGTGATCATTATGGATATTATGTTTCCCTCTGGTAAAGATGCGGGGCTTGAGGCTGTCAGTCAATTAAAAATGGGGATGCTGGCGGTACCTCCGGTTATTTTTCTTTCGGTGCGGGATGACATAATGGCGCGCCTGGAAGCAGTAAGAGCAGGTGGGGCGGCCTATTATCAAAAACCAGCTGATCTATACGAGCTTACGGAAACACTGGACCGGATAACCACACCACAGGAAGAGTTTCCCTATCGAATTTTGGTGGTGGATGACGACATTACCTATGCCGAGCAGACCATGTTGGAGCTCAAGCGCGCAGGCATGGAAGCTTTGTGCATAACAGATCCGATGAAGGTAAATCTGTCTCTTGCCGAATTCAGACCTGAGCTGATTCTTATGGACTTGCATATGCCACAATGCAACGGTATTGAGTTAGCAGCGGTGATACGTCAGCAGCCGACTTATCTCGGAATGCCGATAGTCTTCCTGTCCGCAGATGTTGATGTTAAAAATCATCTGGAGGCGTTGAGACAGGGCGGCGACGATTTTTTAATCAAACCAATAGCCCCAGACCACCTGGTGACAGCGGTTTACGCTCGAGCCAGACGTGCCCGTCAGCTTAGAGCTGCAATGGTGAGGGATAGTCTGACTGGTCTATTGAATCACCGGAATATCGGTGAGCAACTTGGGCGAGATATTGCTAGATCGAAAAGGAGCGGCAATCCTGTCTCGTATGCGTTAGTGGATCTGGATAATTTTAAACAGGTGAATGATACTTACGGGCATGGGGTTGGAGATCAGGTGCTGGTCGCAGTAAGCCGACTGTTAAGGAAGCGCTTCAGAAATACAGATACGTTGGGGCGATATGGTGGGGAGGAATTTGCTATTATCATGCCGGATACGGATATTGATCAAGCAGAAGATATTCTTAATGATATCCGCGAAAAGTTCGCTCTGATCCAGCATAGTAGCGATAAGGGCAGTTTTCGGTTAACGTTTAGTGCCGGTATTTCAGCCTTTCCCGCCTGTAAATCTCCTTCGATGTTGGTGAAGGCGGCGGATGAAGCACTTTATTGGGCCAAGGAAAAGGGGCGTAATCGGGTACGTAAGGCAGAAGTCTGCAATAAAGATGAAAAGAAGGGCTGATACAACCCGGAGATCAAACTTTCATCAATTTACCTGCGTATTGCATAAACGGACCCATAAATTCCCTTGAATCAAGACCTGCAATCAGGGACAATACGCGCCGCGTTATGGTAACTCTCGCTGGTTCCCCCGCAATGAAACATTGTGAACCCCGCCAGGCCCGGAAGGGAGCAACGGTAACAGTGCGTTCATGTGCCGGGGTGTAGCTGGTGGGAGTTGCCTCCATTAACTCCTGGCGATATTTTCTCTCGTCAATACTTACCCTGCGGATTACCAAGGCGTTTGAAACAAAACGTCACAGCGCAGATATCCCGACCAAAGAATCTCACATTTTTCTGGTGAACTGTGCCTCGAAAAGATAGCATATGACACCTCTTGAATCAGAATAAAACCGGGAAATTGACAGGCATTATGGAGCATCAGGTCCTTGCACGAAAATGGCGCCCCCGCACTTTTGAACAGATGGTGGGGCAGGAGCATGTGCTGAGGGCATTAATCAATGCGCTGGAAAATAATCGCCTGCATCATGCCTACCTCTTTACTGGGACGCGCGGTGTTGGAAAAACGACGATCGCGCGCATTCTGGCTAAATGCCTTAACTGTGAGGCGGGAGTTAGTTCTGTTCCCTGTAATACCTGCTCTACCTGCACAGAAATCAATGAAGGACGATGTGTCGATCTCATCGAAGTGGATGCTGCTTCGAAAACCAAGGTGGAAGACACCCGCGAACTTCTTGATAACGTGCAATACGCGCCAACGCGCTGTCGCTACAAAGTCTATCTTATCGATGAAGTGCATATGCTGTCGGGGCATAGCTTTAACGCGTTACTCAAAACTCTGGAAGAACCACCACCGCATATTAAATTTTTATTAGCGACCACCGACCCTCAGAAACTGCCGGTAACGGTGCTGTCGCGTTGTTTGCAGTTCAACCTCAAGAATTTGCCGCCCGAACCGATCGTCGAATACCTCAAACAGGTATTGGCTGAAGAAAAGATACCCTATGAGGACGCGGCACTATGGCAGCTGGGAAGGGCTGCTGATGGTAGCATGAGAGATGCACTAAGCCTGACTGATCAGGCGATTGCCTACGGTGAAAATGCAATCAACGAAACTGACGTTGGAGCGATGTTAGGCAGTATCGATCGTAATCGTCTTCACTACCTGCTATCTGCGCTTTTAGATGGTGATGCCGCTAAGTTGCTGAATCAGGTAGCGGAAATTGCCAACTATGCACCGGATTACGTTGCTGCGTTGAATGAGCTGATTACGCTGCTGCATAGAGTCGCCGTAGCGCAAGTTGTGCCTGAACTGGCGGATAATAGCTTTGGTGATCTTGATCGCATAAAGAGTTTCGCGGCGGGGATGACGGCGGAAGAGCTGCAGCTGTATTATCAAATTGCGCTTATCGGCCGGCGGGATCTGCCATTGAACCCGGATTTAAGAGCTGGGTTTGAGATGGTTCTATTACGTATGCTGGCTTTTACTTTTGATTCGGATACCTCCTCGCTAGATTCAAAAAAAAAAGTGGCCAGTAACATAGCGAGCAAGCAGGCGCAGCAAAAAAAAGAACCGGCGCGTGATTCGCATCCGCGTAATGAGATGGGTGCGTCTACAACCAAGCTTGCGATGATCAATAAAAGTTCTCCCAGCGCGGCCAGGTCACAGGTAGCGGAGGTCGAACATCGACCAAAGTTGGGGTTGGTGGTAGATAACAGCCTGGCGAAAGCGCAGCCGCAAGCAGAACCACTATCGACAGCTTCGCCAAAAAACAGTCCCGAACCGGTAAAAGAGGAGCTGCCTCTCGAACCGCTGAGACAGGAAGATACCGAGCAAAGAGTCGCACTTGACCAGTTAAACGGCAATAGCACCTGGATTCAGGCGGTATTGCAAGTGCCGCTTAGAGGTATGACCAAGAATATTCTTATGCAATCGGTGTTTCGAAATCGCCATAAGAAACATATCGAGCTGGCGATTGATCCGCAGTACATCGGGTTAGTCAATGATGCTCACAGGCAACGTATTACAGATGCACTGATTCAATATTTTGCATGCACTTTGGTGGTGGAAATCAATGCCGGAGCGATAGAAGAAGAAACGGCAATGGCGTATCAACAGCGACAGCAGCAGGAAAGATTGGCGCGAGCACGTGACTCGTTACAGCAAGATCCGTTGGTGAAGCAGATAATCGAGCAGTTTGATGGTAAATTGAACCTGGATTCCATTGAGCCAATCGATTGAGTGTTGCTAAACGCAGTTCAAGCGCTGTCAATGTGAGAAAAAATCAGAATTTATTAGCGTTAACAGGTTCTAAAGAGCCATAGAGCGAGCAGCCAGCGCTGAAACACAAGGGGTCTGCTGTGACTGGCCTGTGATGCGCGACCGCCAACGAGGCGTGAGATTGACTTTATTTGAATTTTGGAGGATTGAGAGATGAAAACAGAT
>CBDUGR010000118.1:0-6832 GCA_965366515.1 uncultured Gammaproteobacteria bacterium
AAATATCTGAGTACGGACTACACTTCCTAGAATAAGATACGAACCTACTTTATTTCGGCTTTAGGTAACAAAAAGCACTTACCTTTCTTTATAATAACTCGCTTAATCCACATTAAATCAACGAGCATACCATGCAGACGCTTAACCTTGATTTGGCTGATAGAAGCTATCCAATCTATATTGGCAATAATTTGCTTGATCAGCCGGAATTGATCCGCAAACACGTATGCGCAAGCCAGGTAGCTATCGTAACAAATGAAACAATTGCTCCACTGTATCTGGACAGAGTTGCCGCGATGTTTGATGGCTACCAATTAAGTCGGGTTATTCTTCCGGATGGAGAGCAATTTAAAAGTCTGGAATACCTGAATCATATATTTGATCAGTTGTTGGCAGAAAAACATAACAGATCTACCACATTAATTGCCTTGGGTGGAGGGGTGATTGGTGATATGACCGGGTTTGCTGCGGCTTGCTACCAGCGGGGAGTCAATTTTATTCAGATTCCAACAACACTCCTTGCGCAGGTGGACTCGTCGGTGGGTGGGAAAACAGGCGTGAATCACCTTTTGGGCAAGAATATGATTGGCGCATTTTATCAACCGCAAGCTGTGTTGATAGATATACAGACGCTATCCAGTTTGCCATTAAGGGAGCTGCGGGCCGGGTTTGCCGAAGTGATTAAATATGGACTGATCTGTGATGCTGAGTTTTTTGTCTGGTTGGAGAAAAACTACCAAAAAGTACTGCAGCTGGATCCGCAGGCACTGACCTATGCGATTCATAAATCCTGTAGTTTAAAGGCAGAAATAGTTGAAGGAGATGAGCGAGAGGCTGGCTTGCGCGCGACCCTAAACCTGGGGCATACCTTTGGCCATGCCGTTGAAACCTTTCAAGGCTATGGTGATTGGCTGCACGGAGAAGCTGTCGCAGTGGGCATGGTCATGGCGTTAGATTTGTCCCGGCGCCTTGGTTGGCTAACAGACAGTGAGGTGCAAAGAGGATTAGATTTAATCGAAAAAGCGGGCTTGCCGATAATCCCTCCTGATACATTAAAAAAAGAAACCTTCATTGAGCTAATGGCGCTGGATAAAAAGGTTTTTGATGGTAAATTGAGATTGGTATTGCTCCAGGAAATTGGTCGTGCGATAGTTACCAGCAATTTCCCAATGGAGGCGTTCCACCAAACGCTGGAAGCGGGTGATCAACTATGTCGTTAATGGATTAGATTCAGACCCATCAAAAGATAATGTCTTCTAAAGCAGATAGTAATCAAACGATCCCGTCAGCCGCTAACTATGTTAGTTACTATGGGCTCAGTGAAGATCCATTTGCCAATCAAAGAGAGCATTTCTTCGTTACTCAGAAATTGGATAAGCTACTGGGTCTGCTCGATTATATTACGCACTTTAGTCAGAAGTTGGTGGTAGTTTCAGGCCCTCCTGGGTCAGGCAAAACAAGAATTTTGGATTATTTTGTCGAGCGGCTTGATGATGTTGACAGCTGCTGTCGTATAGAGGCGCTTGCGCTGGATACCGCAACCCAGGTGATGCGGGAAATTAACAGCCAGTTGGGGGCCGCGACTGCAGATACGATGGATGCTCAGCAGTTAGCCGATAGTTTGCGAGACTATCTTGTCGAGCTGGAAGCAGAATCGACGACCTGTTTAATTCTGGTTGATAACGCACATTTATTCAGCATCTCAGTGCTAGAGTCACTATGTGAGCTAGCACTGAGCTCGCCCGGCACGTTGCATATTGTTCTTTTTGGTCAGGACTCCCTGGTTTCAATGCTCAAAGAAACTAAAGTGCTAAAAAACAACGAACAGCTGCTTTACACCCATCAGTTGGAAGCTTTCTCTTTGGCTGATTTAAAGCAATATCTTTGTGATCTATTTGTTGCTATAGATGATCAGGATAAAAATCCATTTACCGATCAGGACTATACAGAAATTTATCTGCGATCGCAGGGGCTGCCTGGGCAGATTCGCCATAGTGCCAGTAGACAAATGCGCGTGGGTATAGAGCGACTCTTGGCTAAAAATAAAAAACCAAGGTGGGTATGGGTTTCCGGGGCATTGATAATACTATCTATAGCCGTTCTGGTGATCGCATTTTGGGGAATGGAAGAAAAAAAACCTTTAGTCATAGCCGAGGTGAATAAAGGTAAAATCAATTCAGTAACGAACAATGGCACTATTAAACGCATTGAGCGCAGGCCGATACAGTCAATTGTTACAGAACAAACTCCGTTGTTTGAGGAGAATGATCGAGTCAACAATGAAAAAACGTTGGGTTTTGAAATAGAGGGCGATCTACAGTCGCCGCTACCGGCGACGCCGGAGTTAACTAAACAGGTGGTGTCGAAAGAAGATAAGCGGATTACGCTTGAGAATTCATCTACACAACAGACCGCGGAGCGGCAGGAAGAAAAAGCAACGATGGATAGTTTGCCGGCCAGTTCACCCGTTTACTCGGAACAAGAGGTAAAGGATACTGTTGAGCCGCAATCGCAACTGAACGAGCATAAATCCCTGCTCGCGATGCATGAACAAGCGATTTTGGAATTGGATTCCGCTAGTTTTACGGTGCAACTGCTTGCTTTAAGATCAGAGCAGGGAATTCAGGAACTCATAGCGGGGCTACCTGAACCGCAGAGGTATTATTATTTTTGGAAACAACATCAGGGCAGTCCACTATATGTGCTCATATATGGCAGCTTTGCGAGTAAAAATGATGCGCTCAATGCGACCAAAGCTTTACCCGGAAAATTGAAACCACAATCTGCCTGGGTCAGAAAAATTGATGGGATTCAGATTATATTAGCTAATCGAAGTAAGCCTTAATATACTCGATTGTGCTTTTCCAGTATATTTCCCATCGGGCAAACCCTTAAATGGTTAAAAAGCCCGCGAACTGCTTTCCTGTCTGGGAGTTATTAAGTGTGTTTAGAGCAATTAGTCTTGAATACCTTGCAGTCAGTGATCGTCTCGGGAAACCCAAGTATTAGAGTAATTTTATGTTTGAATTAAAGAACGATCAATTTTTACGTGCCCTGGCCCGTGAGCCGGTCGACTATACCCCCGTCTGGATGATGCGCCAGGCGGGCCGATATCTGCCCGAATATAAAGCGACGCGCGAGCGAGCGGGGAGTTTTATGGATCTCTGCCGTAATGCGGAACTGGCCTGTGAGGTTACCTTGCAGCCGCTGGAGCGCTTCGAATTGGATGCAGCAATTCTATTTTCTGATATTTTAACGATCCCAGATGCGATGGGCTTGGGTCTTTATTTTGAAACAGGTGAAGGGCCAAAGTTCAAGAAGGTGATACGTAGTGCCGCTGATGTGGCGGCTCTAAAAGTGACGGATGGTGATCAGGACCTCGATTACGTCATGAATGCCGTGCGTACCATCAGACGAGAGTTGAATGGAAGGGTGCCGCTGATAGGCTTTTCCGGAAGTCCATGGACTCTTGCCACTTATATGGTAGAAGGTGGGTCAACCAGAGAATTTCGCTGGGTGAAAGAATTTATGGTTCAACAGCCAGAAGCGATGCATCAAATGCTGGATGTATTGGCGCAGTCTGTTATTTCCTATCTGAATGCGCAGATTCGTGCAGGTGCTCAAGCAGTCCAGATTTTTGATACCTGGGGCGGTGTGCTCAGTGGGCCTTGTTACGAAGAGTTTTCTTTGCGCTACATGCGACAGATTGTGGATGGCTTGATTCGCGAAAACGAAGGACGCAGCGTCCCCGTTATCCTGTTTACCAAAGGTGGCGGGCAATGGCTTGAATCGATGGCACAGACAGGTGCCAGTTGTCTTGGGCTGGATTGGACCACAGACCTTGGTCAGGCGCGTCAGAGAGTTGGGGGCAGGGTTGCTTTGCAGGGAAATATGGACCCCTTTATGCTCTTTGCCAAGCCAGAACGTATTCGCCAGGAAGTTGAAACAATTTTGGCCAGCTATGGCAAGGGACCGGGGCACGTTTTTAACCTGGGGCATGGCATTTCCCAATTTGCCAACCCGGATCATGCCAGAGTCTTTATTGATGCTGTGCATGAATTGAGTCGGCCCTATCATGAGTCATAGGCGATATGGCCAAAGGCAAGAATAAAACCGCTTACGTTTGTTCTGATTGCGGGTCCGAGTACTCAAAATGGCAGGGACAGTGTGTCGACTGCCATGGTTGGAATACGATTACCGAGTTTCGGATGCCAGCAGTTTCAACTGCGCAGGTTCAGTTTGAAGGCTATAGTGGAAATCGATCTGAGGTTCAGCAGCTCGATCAGATTGACCTGGCAAAAGTACCCAGGATAACCACTGATACTGAGGAGTTCGATCGTGTACTGGGCGGTGGTCTAGTGCCGGGTTCGGTGATTCTGATCGGCGGTCATCCTGGCGCCGGGAAAAGTACACTGTTGTTGCAAACCATGTGCCGTCTCGCGCAAAAACTGGACGCGCTGTATGTCACCGGTGAAGAATCCTTACAACAGGTTGCTTTGCGCGCGAAGCGTTTGCAGCTGCCCACAGATCGCCTGAAACTGCTCTCCGAAACCAGTGTGGAAGCCATTTGTACTGCGGCTCAGCAGCACAAACCACAACTTCTTGTTATCGACAGTATTCAGGTTATGCATCTGGCGGAGATTAGCTCTGCACCAGGCAGTGTGTCTCAGGTGCGAGAAAGTGCCGCCTATTTGACACGATTCGCGAAACAGACAAATACCGCTGTGATTCTGGTTGGACATGTGACTAAAGACGGAAGTCTGGCCGGCCCTAAAGTGTTGGAGCATATGATTGACTGCTCCATCATGCTGGAAGGCGCCAACGATAGTCGTTTTAGAACATTACGCGGCATTAAAAATCGCTTCGGAGCAGTCAACGAGCTGGGCGTTTTCGCAATGCTGGAGAGCGGCCTCAAAGAGGTAAAAAACCCAAGCGCAATATTTCTTTCCAGAGCGGAGGAGCTAGCCGCTGGTAGTCTGGTGATGGTGGTTTGGGAAGGTACTCGGCCATTACTGGTTGAAATTCAAGCATTGGTTGATGAGAGTAATTTTGGCCACCCGCGACGTGTTGCGGTAGGTCTGGACCAAAACCGCCTGTCAATGTTGCTCGCGGTACTGCATCGGCACGGGGGACTGCATACGGGCGATCAGGACGTGTTTGTCAATGTCGTAGGTGGGGTTAAAGTCCTGGAGACCAGTGCTGATCTGGCACTGTTACTGGCAGTGGTGTCCAGTTTTCGGGACAGGCCATTGCCGCGTGATCTGATTGTATTTGGTGAAGTGGGACTTTCGGGTGAAATTCGGCCAGTCCCCAGTGGCCAGGAAAGATTGCAAGAGGCGGTTAAGCATGGCTTTAAGCGTGCCATCGTGCCAAAAAATAATGTCCCCAAAGAGGGAGTGAAGGGGATGGAAATTGTGGGCGTGACTAAGCTCAGTGAGGCGTTGGCGGTTTTGTAGTGGTGCCAAAAGCGCGTACAATGCTTTGCAAAGGTAGAGAGTAATAATAGCCAAGGTCGATCTCTGGTTTTGGTTCTTTTGCCGAGACAAAAGAACCAAAACCAGTGTGAATCAAAAAGCTTAAGCAAGTTTCTTATATTTCACTCGTTTGGGTTGATCGTTACCGCCGGTTCTTGCTCGATGATCTTCCTCATATTCCGAATAGTTTCCTTCAAAAAATACTGCCTGACTATCACCTTCGAATGCGAGAATATGTGTGGCAATACGGTCCAGAAACCAGCGATCGTGCGAAATCACGATGGCGCAACCAGGAAAGGCCAGCAGGGCTTCTTCCAGGGCACGAAGGGTTTCAACATCCAGGTCGTTGGTTGGTTCGTCGAGCAATAAAACGTTGGCTCCTTCCTTTAAGATTTTGGCCAGGTGCAGGCGGTTACGCTCACCTCCCGATAAATCTTTAACAAATTTTTGCTGGTCTCCACCCTTGAAATTAAAGCGTCCTACATAGGCTCGGGAAGGTATCTGATAGTTGCCTATCTGCAGTATATCCTGGCCACCCGATAACTCTTCCCATACCGTTTTACTACCTTCCAGTTCGCGCATCTGACCAATGAATGCAAGCTTAACAGTATCGCCCAGGGTGATCTCTCCTGATTCAGGTTGCTCCAGTCCCGCAATCATTTTAAACAGAGTCGATTTTCCTGCACCGTTGCCTCCAATCACGCCGACAATGCTGCCAGGTGTAATATTAAAGCTTAGGTCGTCGACCAGTACTCTATCGCCGAAGCTTTTACTGACATGATCCAACGCAATGACGTTGTCCCCTAGTCTCGGGCCGGGCGGAATATATATTTCCTGGGTTTCGCTGCGTTTCTGAAAATCCTGTGAGTTCAATTCATCAAACCGCGCCATCCTAGCCTTACTTTTAGCCTGGCGCCCCTTAGGGTTTGCACGGACCCACTCCAATTCAGCTTTAATAGTTTTTTGATGAGCAGCTTCCTGTTTATCTTCCATTTCCAGCCGTTTTTCTTTTTGCTCCAGCCAGCTGGAATAGTTACCTTCGTAGGGAATGCCGCGACCCCTATCAAGTTCCAATATCCATCCTGCGGCATTATCCAGAAAATAACGGTCGTGGGTAATGGCGACCACTGTGCCAGGGAAATCGTGTAAAAATCGTTCTAACCAACCCACACTTTCCGCATCAAGGTGGTTGGTAGGTTCATCCAGTAACAGCATATCCGGATTTGATAACAGCAGGCGGCATAGGGCTACGCGGCGGCGCTCACCTCCAGAGAGTGTTGTGACATCCGCATCCCATTCGGGCAGGCGCAATGCGTCCGCAGCAATTTCCATCTTGTGTTCAATATTATGCGCATCTG
>CBDUGR010000119.1:0-6786 GCA_965366515.1 uncultured Gammaproteobacteria bacterium
CAACGGGTAGACGCCGACAGCATTGATATTATTTTGGAGCAAGATCTGTTGGCGCGGCGGCTGGCCGACGAGCAGGTTAAGCGCCGAACCTGCTAGGGACGGCTAGAGTTAAGCATGAGTGTAATTCAAATTCTGTTTGCTACCATTGTGACCCTGGGACTCTTGGTTACTGTGCATGAGTACGGCCATTTCTGGGTGGCACGCAAGTGTGGAATCAAGGTATTACGCTTTTCTGTTGGTTTTGGAAAAGCTCTTTTTACACGGGTCGATCGTCACGGAACAGAATTTGTCATTGCCGCTATCCCGCTGGGAGGCTACGTCAAAATGCTTGACGAGCGGGAAGCGGAGGTGGCGCAAGAGGATCTGCCATTTGCCTTCAATCGTCAATCTGTTGGTAAACGGATTGCCGTTGTAGTTGCGGGGCCGGCAGCTAACTTTGCTTTTGCTATCTTTGCGTACTGGTTGCTGTTTGTAGTGGGTGTGACAACATTGGTGCCAGTCGTGGGCGAGGTTGCACCGGGCTCGATTGCTGCGCTGGCCGGCATTGATGAAAAAGAGGAAATTATTGCGATCGATGGTGCTACTACCGCTACCTGGCAGGCTCTGAATGTGCAGTTGCTGGGCTATGTTGGGGAAACACGAGAGATTTCTCTGACCACTCGTCCAATTGACTCGCCAAGTAATCAGCACGAATACCTGTTAGTTTTGAGAAACTGGTTAGCAGGGGAGGAACGCCCTGATCCGATAAAATCGCTGGGGATCACGCCGTACCTGCCGGAAATCCCGGCGACGGTTGGGCAGGTCGAGCCGCAGGGTGCGGGGGCACGTGCCGGATTGGCGCCTGGTGATCGAGTGCACAGGATAGCGGGTACGCCCGTCTACTATTGGCTAGAGTTAGTGCAGCAAGTTCAGAGCAATCCCGGGAAGTCCGTTATGGTAGAAGTTGAGCGCGACGGTACGATGCTGGAGTTCAGGGTGCAGCCTGATAAAAAGATACTGGAAGACGGTACTATTATCGGTTATCTGGGTGTGGCTGCAATGCCAGTGCCCTGGCCAGAGGAATTAACACGAGAGATTAAATATTCTATCTTTGGAGCCTGGGTTCCTGCGCTGGGAAAAACCTGGGATATGACCGTTTTAACCTTGGTTTCTCTGAAGAAGATGCTGGTCGGCTTGATTTCAATTAAAAACTTGAGTGGGCCGATCACCATTGCTAAAGTTGCGGGAGCTTCGGTGGATAAGGGGGCTGAGACCTTCCTGAATTTCCTGGCTTATCTAAGTATAAGTCTCGGTTTGATTAATATTCTGCCAATACCCGTGCTCGACGGTGGTCATTTGATGTATTATCTCGTTGAGCTGGTGCGGGGCAGACCTGTGTCGGAAAAAATACAGGGTATGGGTCTGAGAATTGGCATGAGTATTATCCTGGCTCTAATGGTACTAGCGATCTATAACGATTTAACTAGGCTTTAAAATAATTAGCTTATAAGAAAAATATGAAAAGAATTTTATTTATACCTCTGATTGTCACTTTAATGATGGCGAGTTGGACACAGCTTGTTACGGCTGATGATTTTACCGTTGCTGATATTCGAATTGAAGGGTTGCAGCGTGTTTCAGCTGGGTCCCTGTTTCGGGCGTTTCCGGTAAATCTTGGTGATACCGTTAACGAGCAGGTGTTGGTAGATGCCACACGCAGTCTATTTAAAACCGGCTTTTTCAATGATATTCAAATTGCACGTGACGAGAATGTACTAATCGTTACGGTTATTGAGAGACCTTCGATTAGCGATATCCAAATCGATGGTAACAAGGCAATTAAAACGGAGGCGCTACTCGATGGTTTGAAACAATCGGGACTGTCGGAAGGCGAAATCTTCAAACGCGCAACACTGGAAGGGCTGGAGCAGGAGCTTTCCCGTCAATATATCGCGCAAGGTAGATATGGCGTTGATATTGAGACTGATGTTGAAGCGCAACCGCGTAACCGGGTTGCACTTTCCATCAATATTACAGAAGGGGCTCCCTCTTCCATCAAACAGATTAATATTGTAGGTAATAGTGTCTACGATGATGAGGATCTGTTGGGTCTGTTTGAACTGCGTACAACCAACTGGTTAAGTTTTTATCGCAACGATGATAAGTATTCGCGGGAAAAATTATCGGGCGACCTGGAAAAGCTAAAATCAAAATATCTGGATAACGGATATATTAATTTCAATATTGAATCGACACAGGTCTCAATTACGCCAGACAAAGAGAAAGTTTATATCACAATCAATTTGGTAGAAGGTGATCAGTTTACCATTGATCAGGTAACTTTCGCCGGTGACCTGGTGCTAGACGAGGAAGAGTTAGAGCAGTTTTTGCTGGTCAAATCGGGTGAAATTTTTTCCAATGAACTGCTCACAGTGACAACAGAGGCCTTAACAAATCGCCTGGGTAACGAGGGTTATACCTTTGCCAATGTTAATGGTATTCCCGAGGTCAATGATGAGGATGATACGGTAGATATCAGTGTCTTTATCGATCCAGGTAAACGCGCTTACGTTCGGCGTATCAATTTCAAAGGCAATACGAAAACGATTGACGAAGTATTGCGCCGGGAAATGCGGCAGATGGAATCCGGCTGGGCCTCCAACCAACAGATTGAACTGTCCAAATTGCGTTTGCAGCGACTGGGGTTTTTCAAAGAAGTCAACGTCGAAACACCGCAGGTGCCAGGCAGTACAGATCAGATTGATGTTGATTATACCGTTGAAGAGCAGCCTTCAGGCAGCGTAACTGCCAGTCTGGGCTTTGCGCAGGGTCGAGGATTGATCCTGGGTGCGGGCGTGAGTCAGAACAATTTCCTTGGGTCTGGAAAGAGAGTCTCCATTGGCCTTAACCGAAGTCGATTCCAGTCTGCATATAATTTCTCATATCTGGATCCTTACTACACTGTAGATGGCGTAGCGCGAGGTTTTAATCTCTTTTATAGAGAGCTTGATTATGACGAGGATAATATAGCCAGTTTTACTACCGACTCCTTCGGCGGAGGAGTGTCTTTTGGCTATCCGATATCTGAAACCCAGGCGCTGTCTTTCAATATCGGTTATGAAAATACTGATATTACCGAGGGCGTCTACCCTGTTCTGGAAATATCAGAGTTTTTGGATCAGGAGGGCACCACCTTTAATGAGTTTTTGTTTACAGCATCATGGCGTCAATCCAGACTCAACCGAGGTGTGTTTGCTACCCGCGGTAGCTCTCAAACTTTAGGCCTGGAACTGGCCATTCCGGGAAGCGATCTGACCTATTATAAATTAACTTATAAGGGGCAGATATTTTTCCCTCTGACACGAAGTTTGACGTTGAGATTGCGCTCAGAATTGGGTTATGGCGATGCCTATGGTGATTCTACAACCTTGCCATTCTATAAACACTTCTTCGCCGGTGGCTTTGACTCTATTCGTGGATTTAAAAATAATGAGTTGGGGCCGCGCAGTACGCCTAGTCCCTTGGATCCGGATAGAGATTTGGATCCATTCGGCGGTAACTTTCTGGTTACTGGCGGAGTCGATATAATATTCCCATTACCCTTTCTAAAAGATCAACGCTCAGTGCAGTCGACCCTGTTTGTTGATGCGGGAAATGTATTTAATACTGAATGTCCAAGTGTTAGCGTAAATTGTCTTGACTTCGACGCCGGAGAACTACGCTTTTCCGTTGGTGTCGGTGCGACCTGGCTATCGGGCTTTGGTCCGCTGACCTTTAGTATTGCTCAAGCCTTTAACGAAGGACCGTTGGACGATACGGAGTTTTTTCAATTCTCATTTGGCAAAACCTTTTAATGCCAATTGTTGATAATCAGCTTATATAATTAACCATCAAGGGGATCAAGAGTGAAGCAATTAATACTAGGTGTGATTATGTGCGGCCTGATGGGCGCCCAATTGGCAGTAGCGGAAGGTAAAATCGCCGTCATCGATATACAGGCTGCCATTTTAGGCTCGGAACAAGCGAAAGAAAGAATTGCAGAGTTAAAAAAAGAGTATGCTCCCGATCAAAATGAGATTAAGTCTTTGGCCCAGGATATTCAAAAGCTTCAAGCGAAAATGGAGCAAGATGCTGCGGTGATGAGCGAAAGTGAAAAGAAAAAACTGGCAAAGGAAGTCGAAGACAAAGCGGTTGACTATCAGTTCAACATCAAGAAAATCCAGAAATCTCAAAATGAAAGTCAGCAAGAATTATTGGCAGAGCTGAGCCCTAAATTGGAGCAGGCGATTCAGGAAATTATAAGCGAGGGGACTTATAGCATTATATTGGAAAGAAGAGCCGCAATATTTGTCGCTCCTGAGTACGATATCACTAAAAAGGTGACCGAGAAGCTTAACCTCAAGAGGTAACTATCGGGGACGATGATAGAAAGTATCCGTTATTCCTTGGCGGAACGGGCATCCTGTCTAGACGCTAAGTTGGATTAGAGGATTCCCAGTGTGTAACTTTGGTATTATCAGGTTACAGGAGGCTGATGCTGGTCATCAGCCTTTTCGCTATTCCGGCATACAGGTCGATACTGGATCATACTCGTGTTTCTGCGGTTCCAGTCAGTCGTAAATTTGCAGCCCAACGGTCTTATTTACCCAAACCCCTATCCCGGTTAGGCGCGAATTTCGAGGTTATTTGAAAGAGTGGCAAGCCAGTCGATCGGGAGTGCATAAAACTGCAGTGATAGACTGTACTGAGTAGGTAGATCCAACTGCAAGTATTGGCCCTTAAGCGGAAGTGGCAGAGGGTGCCAGAATGGTAGCAACCGAATGGATGGTGATGCAGAAATAGGGGTTGGCAGCACTATTGATTGAGGCTCGCCTAGGGTGGTGCGACTATCGGGAAAGGTGTAAAAATTGATAATCATAATGATCGCGCATAACGTTAAAATAGGCGATCATGCTGCGATAGCCGGTTGTTCCGGAATATCTGGCGGTACAAAAATGGATTAGAACTGTACGTATGCGTCAACTGGACAATCTTGCCAAACGTATAAAAACTGGAAAAACAGCTAAAAGAATTAAAAGGCAATCAGGTATGATGAATATCAATGAAATCCGGGAGTATCTGCCTCATCGGTACCCATTCTTGCTAGTGGATCGTGTGGTGGAGCTAGAACTAGGGAAGTCTATTGTGGCATATAAAAATGTGACAGTGAATGAAGACTTTTTTAATGGACACTTCCCTGATTTTCCAGTGATGCCTGGCGTGTTAATTATCGAGGCCATGGCTCAGGCCGCCGGAATCCTGGGATTCAAAACGGTGGGCAAGAAGCCAGCCGATGGATCTATTTATTACTTTGTTGGGGCCGAAAAACTAAGATTTAAGCGCCCAGTTACACCGGGCGACCGGTTGCAATTGGAAGCAGCTGTCGTTGCCGAGAAAAAAGGTATCTGGAAATTTGACTGTAAAGCGACGGTTGACGGAGAGCTGGTCTGTTCCGGTCTGATCATCTGTGCTGACAGGGAAAAGAATATTGATCGATAACACTGCTCGAATTGATCCTTCGGCAAAACTAGGTGCCAATGTTAGTGTTGGCCCCTGGAGTATTATTGGTCCTGATGTTGAGGTGGGAGACGGTACTGTTATCGGCCCTCACGTTATTCTGAAGGGGCCGACCAAGCTGGGACGAAATAATCAGATTTACCAATTTGCAAGCGTTGGAGAAGACTGCCAGGATAAAAAATATGCTGGGGAAGCTACGCGGTTGGAAATTGGAGACAATAATGTCATTCGCGAGGCCTGTACTATTCATCGCGGAACTGCCCAGGATCGTGCTGTTACCCAAATCGGCAATGATAATCTGTTTATGGTCAACGTCCACATCGCACACGACGTGGTTGTGGGCGATCATTGTATTATAGCCAATAACGCGGCTGTGGCTGGGCATGTGAAAATTGGTGATTACGCGGTGCTGGGAGGATTTGCCGGGGTTCATCAGTTTTGCCATATTGGCGCTCATAGCATGAGTGGTGTAGGCAGTGTAATTGTCAAAGATATACCGGCTTTTGTTGTCGTGAGTGGAAATACGGCGGCGTCACACGGAATTAATGTTGAGGGGCTGAGGCGGCGGGATTTTTCTAAGGTGGCAATTGCTGCTTTGCAAAAGGCCTATAAAATTGTATTTCGTCAGGGGCTGACTGTCGCCGATGCTGTTGCTAACGTAAGATCTCTTGACTATCAGGGGCCTGAAATCGATATGCTTGTCGAATCTATTCTCAATTCTACACGCGGCATTGTCCGTTAAAAACTAGCCATCACTTTATTGTGCGTCCTCTACGTATCGGCATTGTCGCAGGTGAAGCTTCGGGCGACTTACTAGGTGCCGGGTTGATTGCGTCTATAAAAACAGCTTGTCCTGATGCTGTTTTTGAAGGTATTGGTGGCCCGAAAATGATGGCCTTGGGTTTTGATTCCCACGTTCCGATGGAAAGGCTTTCAGTAATGGGGCTATTTGAAGTATTGGGTAGGCTGTTTGAGTTGCTGGGTATTCGTCGTCGTCTGAAAAATTACTTTGTGAAGAATCCTCCTGATCTATTTATAGGTATTGATGCACCTGATTTTACGCTGGTTTTAGAGCGGCAATTGAAAATGGCCGGTATTAAAACAGTGCATTATGTCAGCCCGCAGATATGGGCATGGCGTCAGGGTAGAGTGAAGCATATTGTTCAATGTGCGGATCTAATGTTGGCGTTATTCCCCTTTGAGAAGGAATTTTATCGGGAACATGGTATGCCGGTAGAATTTGTAGGGCAT
>CBDUGR010000120.1:0-6756 GCA_965366515.1 uncultured Gammaproteobacteria bacterium
GACCGGACTGGACTGGATTAAGGAAAATCGAGCGGATGTCGTAGAAGTTTGCGAGCTGGTCTATGCCAAAGCCAGCTTCCGCCCCATCAAGTGGGTATTGGCCGTAAAAGAAGGCTCCCCCTATAAATCAGCAAAAGACCTGCAGGGCAAAACCATCGCTACCGAGGTAATCAATCTTACCGAAGACTACCTCGCTTCCCACGGCGTGACCGCTAATGTCGAATATAGCTGGGGAGCAACGGAAGTTAAAGTACCTGACCTGGCCGACGCCATTGTAGAGATAACCGAAACCGGATCTTCATTACGCGCCAACAACCTGAAGATTATCGATACGGTGCTGGAAACCACTACGCGCTTTATCGCCAATAAAGCCGCTTACGAAGACCCGCAAAAACGTGCCAAGATTGAAAGCATTGTGATGATGCTGCAATCTGTGATCAGTGCGGTCCCTAAAGTATGCATCATGCTTAACGCGCCAGAGGAAAGGCTCAAAGAAATATTAGAAGTACTACCCTGCGAAATGCCCACGGTATCGCATCTGGCCAAAGGGGACTGGGTGGATATTACTGCGGTTATTGAAAAAAGCACCTTAAGGGATGTCTTGCCACTACTTAAAGCACAAGGCGCAAGATCAATAATCGAACTACCTATCAGTAAAATTATCGACTAGCCAGATTTGTCCCGTTTGGAGGATGAGTCGAGCCTGACTCCCTCTCCAAACGGTACCGAATCAAGCGACTGCCGATGCCTCCCTACTCTCAGCCAAGGTTGTTTTATTTCGACCAGTGTCCTTTGATTTGTACAACGCCATATCAACTCGTTGCAGCCATTGACCAGCGGATTCACCACTGTTCAACTCACCCACACCCAGGGATATAGTGACTCCATAGTTTTCAAGAGTCTCATCCTGCAACACTGCAATGCGCAGCTTTTCTGCAGAAGCGAGCGCCTCATCAATTGTCGAACCTCTTAATATGACGACAAATTCCTCTCCTCCATACCGATATAACCGATCGGTTAAACGGATTTTCGTTCGAATTAAATTGCACACTCTAAGCAAAAGCGTATCACCCATGGCATGGCCATATTCATCATTGGTGTTTTTAAAGTGATCAAGGTCTAGCAAAATGGCGCAAATGCTCTCATCCTTGCGCTTCTTTAGCTCTATAGACTCTTTTAGTTTTTGCGATAGTGCGCGACGGTTTTTCACTCCCGTCAGAAAGTCTATCGTTGCACTTTTTGATAATAATTTGCGCTGATGATTCGTTTGAGATGCAAAAATAAAAGCGACGATGCTAGCCATTACAAAAGCAGAAATAATTGTTGCCGCTTCGCTGGTCTCCTTATCCCGAAGTATAATCGGCAATAGAGTAACTATGCCCGCTGCATTAATCCAACAGGCATGGCTTAGTTTTGAAAGGAAAAAAGTAAGCGATATCACCGGGAAAAGCCAGTAGATCAAAATGGCCCCCTTGGAATACACTACGGCTATAACCGCCAACATCGAAAAAACACTCACCAACCAGCGGGTGCGCTGTACATCGCCGGTGATCCAGGTCACGGCGCCAATACCTGCCAAGCCTGCCATAATCACCACATCAATCAGCGCGAGCCCATAGTTTCCCTCCAAAAAACGGAACAGCACAAAAGGCGCGACGATCACCGCGCATGTAAAACAGCTGTATGAAACCATCAATTCTTCGGTTGATCGACGGCTATTCTCTGGCAGGTTATTGATTTCCATATTTCGCCCTATGCTTATCTCTTTAAGAATAGTTCTTTTGCGAGAAATGCAAAGTGTTATTTTGTTATTGGAATGAATAAACAAAGGGGCTGGAAGGCAATTACACCTCATTGAAAGATAGTAATCTGGTCCTAGATAGATGATGGGCTTCCACCCAGCCAAGCAACAATATGCGAAAAACAGGAGCAGAGTCAGGCCTGAGTCTGAAACAGCGAACGATGCTCAACTACTCCGCCAGAGTAGTTCTATTACGTCCCTCTTTTTTGGATTGATAGAGCGCGCCATCGACGCGGGTCAGCCATTGCGTTTCATTTTCTTCTGGCTTCAACTCGGCCACGCCGAATGAAGCAGTCACCTGATATTTCACCATTAACGGGTCATGGAATATGGCATTTCTCAGTTTTTCAGCGGTCAGGTATGCCTCTTGAGCTGCCGTACTATGTAAAACGATAACGAACTCCTCACCCCCGTACCGGTAGAGTCTGTCAGTTAAACGAATATTGCCGCGCACTAATTGACATAGCTGAATCAATAATAGATCACCCGTTGCATGCCCATGCGAATCATTAACACTTTTAAAGTAGTCCAGATCCAAAAGTATTAATGAAGTGCCTTCATCCGCCCGTCTCATTAACTCCACCGATTCCTTGATCTGCATTGATAATGCGCGCCGGTTACCTGATTCTGTCAGGTAGTCTTCTGTCGCTTTCTGTTCTAATAACTTTTGCTGGTCATTAGTTTTGGAGGCAAATATATAGGCGACGATACTGGTCATAATGAGTGATCCGATCACGACCAAAACGTCATTTTGATCTTCTGCTAGCAATATAATCGGTGAGAGGGTCAGCAGCACCATCAGGTTAATCAGCAGCGCAGTGCGAACCTTGAGCAGAAAGAAGGATAGCATCATCATGGGATGGACCCAGCTCAAAGATATGGGGCCTTTGGCATAGACTGATGCAGTAACGGCTATCGCGCAATAAACAGCAAGCAGCCAACGCGACAAATCAACATTACGCTTTATCCAGGTCAGAAACGCGATAAGGGAAACACCCAACACGATGATTAGATCAATAATCGCTAGTGTATTGTCGCCCTCCAGAGCCCTAATTATTACGAAAGGGGCTACAATCACGGCACAGGCTGCGCAACTAAAAGTGACGATCAACTCTTCCATTGATCGTTTTTGGTTTTTCCCTTTCATCTAAGCTTTCAAATAATTTTCTATGGGCGATATCAGCGATTAAACTGGTCTCACCGACTAACCCCGCTCTTCTTGATATAAAAAACCTCTGGTTTACCTACTAAGCATAGCCCAAAAAGGCTAAATTAGTATTCAAGTTACAGTCACCGGGAACTATATAATCCCTGATATACAGCGGGATCTCTAAGCTGTGCATATCAGGCGATTAAGAGTATAATGCCGCTCCTTTTTTATATCAGTGGCTCGGAGTGAGTTCTAATAAAACTATGGCGAAAAAACTCTTTATCAAAACCCACGGTTGTCAGATGAATGAATATGATTCGTCGCGCATGGCAGACTTGCTCGGAGAAAGCCATGCCATGGAGCGCACTCATAACGAAGATGAGGCGGATGTCATTCTGCTGAATACCTGCTCGATCCGCGAAAAAGCGCAGGAGAAAGTATTCCATCAATTAGGGCGATGGAAAAAACTCAAATCTAAAAACCCCGATTTAGTGATTGGAGTGGGCGGATGTGTCGCCAGTCAGGAGGGCAAGGCCATTCGCGAACGGGCACCTTATGTCGATTTGGTTTTCGGCCCGCAAACGTTGCACCGCGTCCCCGAAATGATTGACGCTACCCGCAAAAACCATATTCCGGTGGTCGACGTCTCCTTTCCGGAAATCGAAAAATTTGACCGACTGCCAGAGCCCAAGGTGGACGGCCCCACAGCTTTTGTATCGGTGATGGAAGGCTGCAGTAAATACTGTACCTTCTGTGTTGTGCCCTACACTCGTGGGGAGGAAGTCAGTCGTCCCTTTGACGATGTCATCGCCGAAGTCGCGCATTTGGCGAATCAGGGTGTCAGGGAAATCAATCTTTTGGGTCAGAACGTCAATGCTTATCGCGGGCTATCGCACGACGGAAATGCAGTGGATCTGGCAGAGTTGATTACATATGTTGCTGCCATTGACGGTATTGACCGGATTCGATACACCACTTCCCACCCGGTTGAGTTCACCGATCGTTTAATTGAGGTTTATGGTGAAGTCCCAGAGTTAGTCAGCCATTTGCACTTACCGGTTCAAAGCGGATCTGACAGAATTCTAAGCGCCATGAAACGAGGACACACAGCCCTGGAATACAAAAACAGGATTGCCAGGCTGCGAGAAATTCGGCCGGATATTAGTATGTCCTCCGATTTTATCGTTGGTTTTCCAGGGGAAACGGATCAGGATTTCGCCGATACTATGCAGCTCATAGAAGACATCGGTTTCGATAATTCATTTAGCTTTATCTATAGTGCGCGCCCGGGAACTCCAGCTTCTGAGCTGACAGATATTACCAGCGATGATGAGAAAAAACAGAGATTGCAGATTTTACAAGCTCGGATTGTCCGGCAAACCCTGTCTATCAGTGAATCCATGGTTGGCACTACACAGCGCATCCTGGTGATCGGCCCGTCAAAAAAAGATCCTGGCAAATGGCAAGGGCGAACTGAAAACAATCGAGTCGCTATATTTAGCTCAGAGATTCCTGACCTGGCGGGTTCCTTTGTTAACGTCCGAATTAATGAGGCATTACCCCATTCTTTACGCGGTGATTTGATTGACTGACTCATTCAGGAGACTTCCCCGCCATTTGCTCAACCTTATATAACACCAAATCGAATAAAAACGGTCGACTTTAATGGTTTTCGCTATAACTTATGAATAAGAATGTCTTTTCATCATTATTCAATTCACTATACTGGTGAGTATGAAAAGCATTAGGGGGCACCAATAACCACCTTGGATACAGAGTTACTGACAGTTACACAAAACCTCTCGCTTGAGCCAGAGGATAGCCTGCGTTTAGCTAGCCTTTGCGGACAACTTGATGAGAATCTCAAGTTGATAGAGCGCCGCCTTGGTATAGAGATTTCAAACCGCGGAAACAATTTTCAGTTGTTCGGTGATGCCACAAGCGTTAAAGCGGGTAATGATATTTTACAACATCTTTATCAGTCTACCCGGGACTCAAATATCACTCCCAACGAAGTACATCTGGCGCTCAAGGATGCCGGTCCGGATGTCAAAGCGGCCAGCTCACAAAAAAGCTGGGTAATCAGCACCAAAGGTGCGACCATAAAACCACGTGGTGAGAACCAGCGCCATTATGTACGAAGCATTCAGCAACTCGATATTAATTTTGGTATAGGCCCCGCCGGAACAGGCAAGACTTATCTTGCGGTCGCCTGCGCAGTAAACGCCTTGGAAAAAGAAGAAGTTCGCCGTATTGTGCTGGTACGACCTGCGGTCGAGGCAGGTGAAAAATTAGGTTTTTTACCCGGCGACCTGGCTCAGAAAGTAGACCCATATTTACGTCCGCTGTACGATGCCCTTTATGAAATGCTGGGTTTTGAGAAGGTCGCTCGTTTGATCGATCGCAACATCATAGAAGTCGCGCCTTTGGCTTATATGCGCGGCAGAACACTCAACGATGCGTTCATAATCCTCGACGAAAGCCAAAATACGACGCAGGAACAGATGAAAATGTTTCTGACTCGGATTGGTTTTTGTTCGAAAGCGGTTATCACTGGCGACATTACCCAAATAGATCTTCCGCAGGGCAAGAAATCTGGGCTTACGCATGCGGTTCAGGTGCTTAAAGGCATAAAGGAAATTGGCTTTACCCACTTTAAGGCCCAGGATGTGGTCAGACATTCACTGGTACAGCGTATTGTCGAAGCCTATGATGAATTTGAACCGAACAGCTTGGTGAAATGATGCAAATCCAAGTGGACATTCAAAGGGCTAGTGATACGTTCGATTACCCGACCGACGAAGACATTGAGTCCTGGACGAGATACACTCTGCAACATGAAAGCGACCAACCTGAACCCTTTCAGCTGGGTGTACGTCTGGTTGACGCAGCAGAAAGCACAGAACTGAATCAGAGTTATCGAGGCAAAGAGGGGCCAACAAATGTACTCTCCTTTCCTTTTGAGCCACCTCCCGGGTACCCCGAACCAATCTCACACCGTCTTTTGGGAGATATCGTAATCTGTGTCCCCATCGTCACCCAGGAGGCGATGGAGCAGCAAAAGAATCTGCTGTCCCATTGGGCGCACCTTGTGACACATGGTGTTTTACATCTGTTAGGCTACGACCACCACAACGATCAGGCAGCCGAGCAGATGGAAGCACTGGAGATTGAGTTGCTGTCACACTTTAAAATAAAGAACCCCTACCAATAAATAATTAACCAATCCAAATGACACTCAATAAACCTAATAAACCATGAACGAAGACAAATCCCGCGATAGTCAGGAAAACAAGTCCTGGCTGAACAAAATATCTCAGGTATTCAGTAGTGAGCCAAAAGGCAAAGATGACATTCTTGCCTTTTTACAGGAAGCTCAGGACAACCAGCTGCTAGACAGTATTGCCTACAATATCATTCAGGGTGCCCTTGCTGTTACCGACATGAAAGTTCGGGAGATCATGGTGCCCAGGCCACAGATGGTCGTAGTCAAGGCAAGTCAATCTCCGGAGGAATTTCTCCCAACCATCACACAATCCGGGCATTCCAGATTCCCTGTAGTTGGTGAAAACTACGACGAAATACTCGGTATTTTGCTAGCCAAAGATCTTTTACCCCTGTTACTGAACTCCAACCTGCAAAAATTCAGAATCAAAGATATTCTGCGGCCCGCCACGGTAATCCCGGAAAGCAAACGACTCAGCACTCTGCTGGACGAATTTCGCTCAAACCGCAACCACATGGCCTTGGTCATCGATGAATACGGCGGTGTTTCGGGTCTGGTTACCATCGAAGACGTACTGGA
>CBDUGR010000121.1:0-6738 GCA_965366515.1 uncultured Gammaproteobacteria bacterium
TGCGGTAATGACGCTCTCCACCCAGAACACTCATTAATGCATCGACCGTCCCTTCACCGCCGTCAGCCACCGCAATTTTGCCGTAGTTATTAGCACCATTAACACGCCCTAAACCCCGCTCAATCGCCTCTGCTGCCTGCATTGAAGTGAGACTACCTTTAAATGAATCTGTGGCGATTAGAATGTTCATGTTGTCCAGTTTTCCCGGAGGTTTTGAAGAAGTTCTTTTGAGTGGCAGGCCAGCATTATTCTCTGATCAGGGATAAGATAACCCATACTGAGTCGATAGTTCAGCTCATTTTTTGCATTATCCGTATCCCTTTCTAAACTTGATTTATCATCTCCTTCAATCGCGGGCATTTTTATGAACAAAATACTCCTCTTCCTGTTTACTCTGATTAGCATGTTTCCCTTTATCCCGATCTCGGCCAACGCCTCAGCATTACAAACCCAAATGAGCCTGGATGCCAATTTTGAGATTGACGTGAAAAAGGCTCAGGTGATTGATAATGTGCTAACTGTCATATTGGTGTTTCGAAATACCTCCGGGGAAAAGGCTAAAATCAGCATGCCCCCGGGGCAGATACACTACATTGATGCCGCTCAAAACAAGAAGTACCACATTCTGAAAGATGAAAAGAATGCCTATATTCTGGCTCCCCCCTTATACTACGGAAACCTTGAGTTCGAAGTATCTGCTAACGGCAAAAAGCTGGCCTGGTTTAAAATGCCTGCGCCGGATGAAGGGGTTGATACGATTAATTTAAACTTACCCGGCTCAACCCCCTTTGAACAACTCAAAATCAGCCGATGAAAATCCTGGCAACTGCTTTTATTCTAGTTGCTTTCTGTTCGCAAAGCGCTAATGCCTGGGATACGGAAAACCCCTTCGATCCCCAGGCGGAACAGGCAGCCATAAAAGCGATGTCAGCACTTGGCGAGAGCAAGGGCGCGCTCAGCGTTATAGTCCCAAAACCACTGAATATCATCGGCTTGCCGGCCGTTGCCCTCAAGGCAACGATACAGGATCTGAACCAGGCGATTGAAACGCTGAATGCCGAGGTCACCCAAACCAAAATCACCATCGACCTATCCAGCGATGTACTGTTTGACTTTGACAGCGCCGCTATTCAACCCAAGGCCGAACAAGCGTTAATGGCTGTAGCCACTATCGTTAAACAAAAAGCCACCAAAGTTGAAATTTTTGGCCACACCGACGCGAAAGGCAGCGACAGGTACAACCAAACCCTCTCCGAAAAAAGAGCGCACAGTGTCAAGAGCTGGATTCTGCGACATACCGGGTTTAAACCGGATCTGATTACCACGGTTGGCCTGGGAGAAACCCAACCAGTAGAGCCGAATCAATTGGAAGATGGCCAGGATAACCCCGAAGGCAGGGCGAAAAACAGAAGGGTGGTGATACTGGTTTATACGCAACAGTAAATTTGATGCAAAGCCTATTTTAAATATACTGGCTTTGGCTCAAATTGGTGGTTCTTGGTGCCGGTTACAATTTTCACTGACAGCTTTAAATCTCCTAAACGTACAGATCGAACGCTTAAGAATTTAGTGTGCTCTATGAGCAGTTGAAGGTCAGAAGGACAGAAGGTGCCATAAAAAACCCCGCCACAAGGGGCGAGGGTTTTTTCTGACTACTTTTTAATCAAACTTTCTTTCTACGACGGGTCAGGCCCATGCCGACCAGACCCAAGCCAAGAAGTGCGATGGTGCCTGATTCCGGGACGGCGCCGGAAACGGATTCAAGCGTCACATTATCTATATAGTAGGACGCATCAGTGTTGTTTGCTTCAGATGCAAAACCGAAAGAGTGGGAACCCGAAGTTGCCGTAAACAACAAACTCTCTGTTCCCCAAATCGAATTAGAAACGTAATTGTAACCGAATGCGCTAAATCCGGAAATCTCAACGAGAAATGAGTTCGCAGCCGGTCCTTGTGTCCCCAGATTATCTCGAATGAAGTCCCAACTAAGCTGGTATAAACCGCCGACAGCCAGCCCGGCAATAGGCGTAGACGTAACAATGTTTGGATTACCCGTATTGTGTCCGCACGCATTGAGATATACCACACCGTCATGACCGGCCTGACTCGGAGCCCAACCGGAATAAGGACGACCGATAGGGGCTCCGCAACCACCATCCTGGGAAACTGTCCAGCCCGAGGCATCTGTGTCGAAGCTGCCATTTGTGATGAGATTTGCTTGGGCTAATGGAGCAACAAGCGCAACTATAGCTAACAAACCGAGTGCCTTTCTAATAAACATTATGCCTAAATCTCCAAGGAATATTATTTTTTCCGGAGAGAGTATGCACATTTGATGCCACAAAAAGATACTCTACATTATCAATGTGTTGGACATATCGCTCATCTAAACGTATACGTCTGTGTAAAGAATCTCGACACTGTTTTCCCCAAATCCCAATATCCTGCTCTTATGCGATCAAGCTGAAAACACTGTGAAATAGCAGCAAGGCACCGATAACTGGCAGTGTCTAAATGAGGTTTAATTTAGATAAAATACGGTCAGTCAGATTTCACAGAAGGCGGGACCTTCCAATTAGTCCTCCAATTTCTACCGCCCAAACACCTGCTTCAGGATATCAGTCGTACGTGCGATGGGGTCCTTACGAATCAACTGCTCCTGCTCGGCCAATTTTAGAAACAACCCATCCAGCGCCCGTTCGGTGACGTATTGATCCAAATCCAGCGAATCCATATCCACATAGTCACCCAAAAAACCGACCTTTGAAACCATCCCTTTATAGGCTGACGTAACACCGGTTTCTTTCGTTGCATTTTGCACGATGGGAATTATCGCTTCACTTAGTTTACCGCTGCTCTTCTCCTTGAAATAGTCGGTTGCTGCGGTATCGGAACCGTCGAGAATACCCTTGGCATCTTCCAGGCTCATCTGACGAATCGAGTCGCCAAAGATCGACAGCGTTTCCGGCACAGCCTTTTCAGCGGCACGATTAATGGTTTCCTCAAACTGATCGACCAGCTCACCCTGACCAATGGTTCGTAACCCACTGGCAACCTTCTCAAGACCGCTGGGCAGGGGAATTTTTACCTGGGCATCGTTCAAAAAACCGCCCTCTTTACCCAACAGGCCAACTGCTTTCTCTGTGCCTATACTGAGAGCTTCTTTCAAACCTTCAATAATCTGGTCATTCGATAAAGCCGATACCACATCAGTCGTTTGTTTCGAATCCCCCAGTTTGTCGGTAGCTGATTTTAGCCAGTCGCCTAAACCCGCTTGAGCCACATCCACAGCGATAAGGCAAAGTGTCAGCAGTAATCCCGTCATTTTATATGTTGCTCGCATGCCATTCTCCTGTTGTGTCGTTGGGAACACCGATATTGCATAAAAATAATCGGTCCCTTTTCATCAGACTGACAGCATAAGCAGTCCGTTACATTGAAGATAGGGGGTTATTGTAATATGTTGTAAAACCCTGGTATTTCCCTGCATTAATAAATCCCGTAAATTTAGGGTCAATAGCCTAAAAATTGCTGCTACTTAAAAAGCGATCCAGTGTCCGACAGGGTAGACTGGTCTCTTCTATTAATGAGGCTGTCGCGAAAGGTAAGAAAGAAACGCTTCCTCGTCATCTTCCTTTAAAAAGGGGAGAGGGAAAAGTGATTAGGCTGTCGCGAAAGCATCCTATAGCGTGGGAGAAGAAGAACCATGAAATTTGGTATCCGGTTTATCGATTATCTTGGCACTATTCCGGAACGAGTGGCGCTGACGGTACTCGCTGAGCAGGCAGGATTCGAATACGTCTGGTATCCCCATGACACTTTCATGCACAACACCTGGGTGCTCACCAGCGCCGCAGCCGCCAGCACCTCCAGAATTAAAATTGGCAGTGTTGGCACCAACCCCTTTACCACCAACCCCGCCGAGATAGCCACCTATATCGCCTCGCTCGATGAATTATCCAATGGCCGGGCGGTTTTGGGACTGGGCCTTCATACCCACAAGATGGTGGAGTGGACCGGAACCGATGCAAGCAATTCAATCCAGGCAACCCGGGAGGCGACCGAGATTATTCGCGGCTTACTCAAGGGCGAAGTGGTTGATTATCAGGGCAGCCAGTTCCAGTGGACCGATCAATGCTATCTAAGATTGAAGCCGCTGCGCTCGCAAATCCCCATCTATATCTGCGCGTTTGGCCCAGAGTATCTGGCTTTGAGCGGTGAAATTGGCGACGGCAGTCTGCCCATGATCACCCCGCCCGAATCCGCGTCCTATATGGTCCCCGCAATTACCAAAGGCGCCATTGCCATTGGCCGCGACCCGAAAGAAGTTGATATCTCCGGTTGCGCCTGGCTATCGCTGTCGGCCGACCCGGCCGCACCGACTGATATCCTGCGCCAGATGATTTCATATTTTGGCTGGGGGCTAGAAGCCGAGGCGCTAAAGACAATTGGTCTGACTCCCCAGGATTTCGCACCGATCAAAGCTCTAATTGATGCGGGAGAATACCAGCGCGCGAAGGATAGCGTCACGCAGGAGATGTGCCAACTTGCACTTACCGGAACACCAAAGCAGGTGATTACACAAATAGAAAGACTGGCTGACCAGGGTATTACCCAGGTTAATCTTGGAGGGCCAATCGGCCCGGACCCGAAGGAAGCGATTCGCCTGATGGGGGAACAGGTGATCCCCTATTTCCAGGGATAAACATGGCTTTATTCAGCGTAAGAACTAGTATTTTGCGAGCTATCCATGAGCGATAACGTCCAGCGCGAACACTGGTCGTCTCGCACTACCTTTTTATTGGCTATTACGGGCGCATCCGTCGGCCTTGGTAACCTCTGGCGCTTCCCCTATATAGCGGGAGAAAACGGCGGCGGCGCTTTTGTGCTGTTGTATCTGGTTTTTATTCTTGTTATTGGCATTCCCTTGATAATGGCTGAATTGGCACTTGGCACAAAGAGCGGCAGCAACCCGGTCACGACGATAAAGAATATCTCCAGCGAACAACAAACTGGTCAATACTGGCAATTCATCGGTTGGTTCAGCATCCTGGCGCCGCTGCTGGCGACTACCTTTTACTCAGTGATTGCCGGCTGGTCCCTCTATTACTTGATTAAGTCTCTAGCTTTTGCCTTCATCGGGCTGAACGCCGAGCAAGCGGGAGTAATGTTTGACACCCTACTTGCCAGCCCCGGGCTTATGGTGCTTTTACATACGATCTACCTGGGTGCTGTGATTATCGTCGTTGGCAAAGGTATTCGTACGGGCATCGAAATGGTTACAAAAATAATGATGCCGATGCTATTGGTGCTGCTTATTTTGCTAGCTATTTACGCGAACCTGGCAGGCAACGCAGCCGCAAGTTGGCGCTTTCTCTTTTATCCAGATTTTTCAGCCTTAACCGGGCAAGCTATTTTAATGGCTTTAGGTCAGGCGTTATTTTCTGTATCTGTCGGCACAGGTGCAATACTGACTTATGGCTCATATGTCTCAACCAGAATCTCCATTCCCAAGGCCGCCTGGACGATCGGACTGGTGGATACTGCGACCGCATTGCTCGCCGGACTTGCCATATTCCCTATCCTTTTTGCCGCCAACATGCAGCCTGCTGAAGGTCCGGGGCTAATGTTTGTTACCCTGCCCATTGCATTGGGAAATATGCCCGGCGGCGCTTTGCTGAGTATACTGTTCTTTCTTCTCTTGTTTCTTGCCGCCTTTACCTCCTCATTGGCAATGCTCGAACCCTTTGTTTCCTGGCTAACGGAAAACCGGGGCGTGAAAAGATTCAGGGCGGCATTCAGCACGGGATTTTTTGTTTGGCTGGTCGGTTTGACGACTGTTTTCTCCTTCAATCTGTTGCAGGACTTTAAGCCCTTAAATTGGCTTCCCCTATTTGAGGGAAGAACCGTTTTTTCGATTATTGACTTTTTGGTGTCGAACCTGATGCTACCCATCAATGCACTGATGATTGCCCTGTTTGCGGGATGGGCATTGAACCGCCACTTTATGCTGGCGCAAACAGGTCTGAATCAGCAATATTCGCAGCATATTTGGATTTATACGACCCGCTATTTAGCGCCCGCCGCACTTGCTGCGGTTTTTTTCTTTAACCTTTAGCTGAATACTTTTAAAAACCCCCGCATAAAAGCCAAAGAAAGAATGATTTTCCATAATTTGACCTTATCGGTAACCATATTTCAAATAATTAGGTTTTTAGCGCAAATTAGCAACGTTATTCCTCAATAATCAAACTAGAATGTCTGCCAGTAAAAGAACTCTTTAGAGGCAATAATAATGACGCTTGCAGAATCACTTTTAATCGCTTGTAAGAACTACGGTGCGCAGGAAATATTCGGTATTCCCGGCGACTTTGCATTACCCTTTTTTAAGGTGGTCGAAGAAACAGAAATACTCCCTCTTTATACGCTTAGCCATGAACCGGCCGTCGGTTTTGCCGCGGACGCGGCTTCACGCCTACATTGTAAGCCATCCATTGCTGCCGTCACTTATGGCGCCGGGGCATTGAATATGGTTAATCCGATTGCCGCAGCCTACGCGGAAAAATCCCCGGTGATCGTGATATCAGGCGGTCCGGGTGCCAATGAAAAAACCGCAGGTTTGATGTTACACCACCAGGCAAAAACCCTGGATTCGCAACTTGAAGTCTTCAAAGAAATCACCTGTGATCAGGTGGTACTGGACGATCCGATACACGCCCCGGCAGCGATAGCACGAGT
>CBDUGR010000122.1:0-6729 GCA_965366515.1 uncultured Gammaproteobacteria bacterium
AACTAATAACTAATAACTAATAACAAATAACTAATAACTAATAACTAATAACTAATAACTAATGAGTGATTTCAGATTTCAAGGATTTCAAGGATTTCAAGGATTTCAAGGGGACGGAGGTCTTGGAAGTACAATGATATAGTCCATGGAGGGATTACGGATGCCAAGGAGAGCGAGAGTTGTTGTGGCTGGAATGCCTGTTCATGTTATGCAGCGTGGACATGATCGCAATGCGATCTTTTTTCAAGAAGATGACTATTGGCGGTACCTTAACGATCTACGAATAGCTTCATCAAAAACAGGTTGTGCGGTACATGCCTATGTGTTGATGACTAACCATGTGCATTTGGTCTTAACACCTGAAGATGAAAAGGGGCTGGGAGAGCTAATGCGTGCTGTTGGTTCCCGTTATGTCCGCTTTATCAATCTTTGTTACAAACGTAGAGGCACCTTATGGGAGGGGAGGTATCGTTCAGCATTGATTCAAAGTGAACGTTACCTGATGACCTGTTACCGGTATGTAGAGCTTAATCCTGTACGTGCCAAGATGGTGTCAGACCCGGCGGGATATCCCTGGTCGAGTTATCATCATAATGCGCTGGGGAAGACTAACCAGCTTATTAAGGAGCACGAGCTTTATCTGCAATTGGGAGAGGTTCCAGCGCAAAGACAAGTAGTATATAAGAGCTTGTTTGATGAATTGATTAGCCAAGAGCAGGCAGCACTTATCCAGCGATCAACGATGCAGGATTCTGTCTTGGGGAATGATAAATTTAGAACGCAAATAGAAGTGATGCTGGGCAGGAGTTTGGCAGTCAATAGCCATGGAGGTGCGCGAAGATCAAGACCTCCGTCCCCTTGAAATCCATGGAGGTGAGATCAAGACCTCCGTCCCCTTGAAATCCACTTGAAATCCAAAATAATATCAACGGCTGTTGAATGCGTGGTTCAGATCAAATAAGATGAGTGCGCTGAAGGGATACAATAGCCGGTGTAGATGGCCAGACCGGCGTTATGCCCGTTTGCGTTAATAGGGCCGATCTCAAAGTCGGTCTGCTTTGTTGTTCATTTCTTGGGGAAAATGGTTCTTTGTGTTAACTGTTTTCCAGTAATATTAAGGGATCATTGATGTTTGCCCTTCATGCTTCAAGCCGGTTTTCTAGCGCAAGAGGTTTATACTGCTCTCTTTGCCGCGCTTTAATCGCCACCTTTCTACTCATTTTCGTTTTCTTTCTATCATCCGTCGCCTTTGCCAAGTCGAAGGTTACTCTAAAACAGGTTATTCAAGCACATTCGCCTTCTGATCTGTTTGAAGGGGCTAGCCGCTATGGCGAATTGGATCCTTCAACCTCGGCGGTTCCAGTGTTTAAGGATGATCAGCGTGTCGGGTTACTGTTTTTAAATTCAGGGCTGGTCAATTCTGTTGGATATTCGGGTAAGCCGATTCATGTACTGGTAGGTCTGGATAATCAGGGAGTTATCAGGGCGGTCAAACTGATTGAGCACTCAGAGCCTATTGTCCTGGTGGGTATTCCAGAGTCAAAAATTACCGATTTGATGGCCGGTTATGTTGGTTTTGATGTCATCAGTTTTTTAAAATCACCCACCGATGATCCGCGTTTTGATGCCATTAGCGGTGCGACTGTGACCATTAGAGTCATTGACGACAGCATAATCCGTTCTGCCATTAAAGTGGCCAGGGCCTATGGTTTGGGCGGCTTAAGAACGGCGGCATCAAGTCGTAAAGCAACGATTAAAGAAGAGCTGCAACAGCAAAAGGACTGGACAGACCTTGTCGCAGAAAAGTCCGTGAAACGAATGAAATTAACCACGCAAGCGGTGGATCAAGCTTTTGCTGAAAGTCCGACTAAAGACGCCACAGATTTGAAAGAGGTGTTCATTGATCTTTACGTCGCGCAGGTTTCGATCCCCAGTATTGGGCTCAGCATGCTCGGTAAGGCTGAATACCAAAACCTGACACGAAAACTCAAGGAAGGCAAGCATGCAATTGTGGTGGCCGCAAAGGGAGAGTATTCCTTTAAAGGTTCCGGGTATGTTCGCGGCGGTATATTTGATCGCTTTGAGTTATTACAGGGTGATGATGTCATTCGTTTCAGGGATCTGCATCATAAGCGGCTGAGAAGAGTTGCGGCTGAGGGTGCGCCTCAGGATTTCAAAGAGGTCGATCTGTTTATGATCCCCGAAGACGCCAGGCTTGATCTGGCTCAGCCTTGGCGGCTTCAGCTGTTGGTGGGTAGAGAGCTTGAAGCGCTTGAAAAAGTATTCCGCACTTTCAACCTGGATTACCAGGTCCCTGCGACCTATCTCAATATTGAAGAGCTGCGGTCGGAGAGCAGCGCAGAAGAGATGACAGCGGAGTTTGATCAACCAGTACTCTGGAAGCTTTTGTGGCAGGAGAAATGGATTGAATCGGTCATTTTAATGATCGCTCTAACGGCGCTGACGGCTATCTTCTTTTTTCAGGACTGGCTGGTGCGACGTCCGAAGCTTTCCAAACGCATTCGCACGGGATTTTTGCTGTTTACACTGTTTGGCATCGGCTTCTACAGCTCGGCACAACTTTCGGTGGTCAATATATTAACGGTGTTTAACGCTCTTGTGTCCGGCTTTAATTGGGAGTATTTCCTGATGGAGCCGCTTATATTCATACTCTGGGGTAGTGTTGCGATGGCGCTGCTATTCTGGGGCAGGGGCGCTTTCTGTGGCTGGCTATGTGCTTTTGGGGCGTTACAGGAGTTCCTGAGTCGCGGCGCCAAGAAAATGGGTATTCCACAGTGGGTATTGCCCTGGGGTTTGCATGAAAGGCTCTGGCCAATCAAATACATTATCTTTTTAGTACTGTTTGGCGTTTCTCTTCACTCTCTTGCGCTCGCGGAACGACTGGCCGAAATTGAGCCGTTCAAAACGGTGATTGTCCTTAAATTTATCAGGGACTGGCCCTATGTCATCTTTGCCCTGGTGCTCTTGGCGCCCTGCCTGTTTGTAGAGCGTTTTTATTGTCGCTACCTTTGCCCGTTGGGCGCTGCGCTGGCGATCCCTGCCCGTATCCGAATGTTCGACTGGCTTAAGCGCTACCGCCGTCAGTGTGGTAATCCTTGCCAGGTTTGTGCTAATGAATGTATGGTTCAGGCTATTCACCCAGAAGGCCAGATTAATCCGAATGAATGCCACTATTGCTTGCATTGTCAGGAACGTTATTATGATGACCAGGTCTGTCCCGTCATGATCAAAAAACGTGGGCGTGTGGAGCGACAGCAAGCGATGAGCTCGGGAAAAACCTCAGAGCTGGCAAAACAGATTCTCATTGACGTACGTGAGGAAAAAGGCAATTAATTGATGATCGGAAACCAAACCGCATTTGGTGACCGGTCATTTGCCAAAACTTAGACTCTCTATCATTTAAGGAGTAAGTAAATGACTAGTAAAAAAGATACACCAACTGAACCCCTCGACCCCAAAGGCGCGTCTCGTCGGGAGTTATTATCCCGCTCAGCAGGTATTGCAACGGTTGCGGGATTGGGCGCTGCGGTCGGTGGATTAGGTGCGCTTTCACCCCAGGTAGCTCAGGCGGCAAGCGAAAACAGCGCGCATGTGGGCCCTGGAGATCTTGATGAATATTACGGTTTTTGGAGTAGCGGCCAGGCGGGGGAAGTAAGAATTTTGGGGATCCCGTCGATGCGCGAACTGATGCGTATTCCGGTATTTAACCGATGCAGCGCAACTGGTTGGGGTCAAACCAACGAGAGTGTGAAAATTCTTACGGAAGGTTTGCTTCCAGAAACCAAAGAGTATCTCAAAGATAAGGGTGGCGTTTGGGATAACGGGGATGCTCACCATCCACATATGTCCTTTACCGAGGGCACTTATGATGGTCGATATCTCTTTATCAATGACAAAGCAAATACGCGTGTAGCACGTATTCGTATTGATGTCATGAAGTGTGACAAGATCATTGAAATACCTAATGCCTCTGATATTCACGGTCTACGTCCACAAAAGTACCCACGCACCGGGTATGTATTTGCGAATGGCGAACACCGTGTGCCGATTCCCAATGACGGCTCGATTCTAGATGAACCGGAAAAGTATCACGCCATATTCAGTGCGATCGATGGTGATAGCATGGAAGTGGCTTGGCAGGTCATGGTCGACGGTAACTTGGATAACTGTGATGCTGATTACCAGGGCCTTTATGCCTTTTCAACCTGCTACAACAGCGAAGAGGGAGTTACCTTAGCTGAAATGACATCAGCTGAGCAAGACTGGGCGGTTGTGTTCGACATTAAAGCAATTGAAGCGGGCGTTAAAAAAGGCGATTTCAAAAAGATCAATGGCGTCGCTGTACTGGATGGCCGCAAGGGTTCTAAATATACGCGCTATATTCCGATTTCCAGTAGCCCACACGGTTGTAATACTGCGCCTGATGGCAAGCACGTTGTGATCAATGGTAAGTTATCTCCGACTGTCACTGTATTGGATGTTAGAAAACTGCCTGACCTGTTCAATGACAAAATCAAACCAAGAGATGTAGTGGTCGCCGAGCCTGAGTTAGGCCTGGGGCCATTGCATACCGCCTTTGATGGTAAGGGTAACGCGTTTACTACGTTGTTCCTTGATAGTCAGGCGGTGAAGTGGAATATTGATAAGGCTATTCGCGCCTATAAAGGCGAGAAAGTGAACCCCATTATCGAGAAAATCGATGTTCAGTACCAACCGGGGCATAACCACACGTCGATGGGTGAAACCAAAGACGCCGATGGCAAGTGGCTGGTATCACTGAACAAGTTCTCCAAAGACCGTTACATTAATGTCGGCCCATTGAAACCAGAGAATGAGCAGTTGATCGATATCACTGGCGATAAAATGAAAGTCGTACATGACGGACCTACTTTTGCGGAGCCGCACGATTGTATTATTGTCCGCGCCGATATTGTTAACCCTAATAAGGTTTGGACGCGCGATGACCCAATGTTTGCCGAGGCGCGCGAATGGGCTAAGAAAGATGGCGTAACACTTGAAAGTGATAGCAAAGTCATTCGTGACGGTAACAAGGTTCGGGTTTACATGTGGTCAGTCGCACCTGCATTCAGCATGAATGATTTTACGGTCAAGCAGGGAGATGAGGTGACAGTGATTGTCACTAACCTGGATCAGATAGATGACCTGACACATGGTTTTACCCTGGCAAACCATGGCGTTGCTTTCGAAGTTGCTGCTCAAGCAACTGCTTCGGCGACGTTTAAAGCAGATCGTCCAGGTGTGCATTGGTATTACTGTCAGTGGTTCTGTCATGCATTACATATGGAAATGCGTGGCAGGATGTTTGTCGAACCCGCCTAAACCATGACCATGGTGATCAGAGCGGCTATTAGGCCGCTCTGTGATCTTTGGGTAAATTCAACTAGCCTTTATCTATTCAGAAACAACGCCCTGGCGTTTGTGTCTTGGTACAAGAGAGCGAAATACGCAAAAACATGATAGCAGCCAAGTATATGACGGCGTTGTTTGTTGCCGTACTCTCTCTATTTAGCAGTTCCGTACCAGGTGCCATCGTGCATGCCGTCTCTCCAGCCAGCGGCCCATTAAACGACTTAATCGCCAAGCTGCAGCCAGGTGATACCCTGTTACTTTCAGCCGGACATTACTCAGGTCCGGTGATAATCGACCGTTCCATTAAAATAGAGGGAACCCCAGGTGCAGTCATAGATGGTCTTGGAGCAGGGCACGTGATTTTAGTCGATGCACCGGATGTGGTTGTGCAAGGACTAACTATTACAAATTCAGGTGAATTACTTTCGGAAGAGAATAGCGGTGTTTTCATTACGGCAAAAGCTGATCGCACGATCATTTCGAATAACCAGATTATTCACAATTTGATTGGTGTCAATCTGAAGGGGCCGGAACAAGCACAGGTAATATCTAATTCAATCATTGGTCGAAACGATTTGCGGATCAATGAACGGGGTAATGGAGTACATGTTTGGAATTCACCCGGATCGGTGGTGCGAGCAAACCGTGTTAGTCAGGGCCGCGATGGTATTTTTTCCACTACCAGTCGTAATAATCGCTTTGTTGACAACCATTTTAGCCAGTTACGATTTGCGGTGCATTATATGTACACAAATCATAGCGAGATCTCAGGTAACATTTCTGAGAATAACCATGTAGGCTACGCGTTAATGTATTCATCCCACCTTAAGGTCATCAACAATATTTCGCGTGGAGATCGTGATAGAGGGATATTTTTTAACTATACCAATCATTCCGAAATTACTAATAATCGGGTGAGTGGCGGTGCAGAAAAGTGTGCGTTTGTTTATAATTCAAATATAAATCAAATACTTAATAACCATTTTGAAGGTTGTATGATAGGAGTGCACTTTACCGCAGGGTCGGAGCAAAACGAAATTTATGGCAATAATTTTATTGCCAATAAAACTCAGGTGAAATACGTCGGCACAAGGGAGTTAGAATGGTCACAGGCAGATGGTGGTAACTATTGGAGTGATCACTTGGCTTTCGATCTGGATGGAAACTCTATCGCCGACAAACCCTACCGGCCCAATACGATTGTCGACCAGCTAATTTGGCGCCATCCAACCGCCAAGGTTTTGCTAAACAGTCCTGCGTTACAATTGTTACAATGGGCACAGTCGCATTTTCCGGCGTTGCACCCCGGTGGTGTTCAGGATAGTTTCCCTTTAATGC
>CBDUGR010000123.1:0-6719 GCA_965366515.1 uncultured Gammaproteobacteria bacterium
AAGACTCAAGCAGGCCATCGACCGATTTGGTCCTGTGTTTACTCAGTTTTTTGGCCAGACGGAAGCGCCAATGGCGATGAGTGTTTTGCCCCGACATCTGCATTTGCATCCGATACCTGAAAGGCAACATCAGATACATTCGTCTGCAGGAAGACCCACCTGCCACACACGCTTACGACTGCTGAACTCCGAGGGCAATGAAGTGGCGCTGGGGGATTGCGGTGAGGTGGTGGTTCAATGTGCCAACATGATGCTGGGTTATTATCAAAATCCCGAGGCAACCGCTGAAGCGGTTGTTGATGGCTGGCTCCATACCGGTGACATTGGTTATCAGGACAGTGAGGGGTTTCTTTATGTCGTCGATCGTAAGAAAGATATGATCGTTACCGGTGGGTTCAATGTTTTTCCACGTGAAGTTGAGGACGTTCTTTTCGAACATCCCGCCGTGAGACAAGCAGCTGTCGTGGGAATTCCAGATGATAAATGGGGTGAGCAGGTTCAGGCTGTGGTAGTGCTCGCGCCTGGATTTAAGGTGGAAGAACAGGAACTGATTGACCTGGTAAAGAGCAGGAAAGGGAGTTTGATGGCGCCAAAGGTACTGGAATTCTGGGACAAGATACCGCTGACCAATTTAGGCAAAGTTGATAAGAAGGAAATCCGAAAGCTCTACCGAACAACCTCATAACTATCGCAGTACAACACAAATTGAGCGCCAGCGTACCTGCTTGTCGTGAAAATACCACCTGAATTGCATTCGCCAGGGTTTCCTGGTGAAAAAGGAGAGTAACTTATGAATTTCAATGAAGCGGAACATATTAGTATGTTGCGAGACTCGCTCAGGCGTTTCCTCGCTCAAGAAATGCCCAGGGAAAAAGCTCGGCAGCTGGATAGTGAGGCGAAATTTTGCAGGGAAACGTTTAATAAGCTTTGCGCATTGGGTGTCGCGGGATTGACAACGCCAGAGGAATACGGAGGTGTTGGGGTGGATATTGTTGCGGCAATTGCTGTTATCGAAGAGTTAGCTCAGCGTGGGACCTCTCTGGCCGGACCCTATATTCACGCCGCTTTCTACGGTGCAATGAATATAGTGGAAAATGGTAACGAAGAGCAAAAGCGAGAGTTGTTACCACGTTTGTCAGCTGGTGAAATCCTATTTGCCTATGGTTTGAGTGAACCGGATGTCGGTGGTGATCTGGCTTCAGCGAAAGTTACTGCACAGTTGCAGGACGATGGTAAGAGCCTGGTTATCAACGGTACCAAGCGGTGGTGTACTGCTGCACGGGTTGCGGATTATATTTATACCCTGGTGCGCACTGGCGATAAGGAGAACCGCTATAAAAATCTGTCACTGGTGCTGGTGCCAGTGAATACGCCTGGAATAAGTATTGTGGATATCGACCACATAGGGCTGCGCTATTCTGAAACTACCGACGTGATTTACGAGGATGTAATCGTACCCACTGAGAATATTGTTGGCGGGATGGAGGGTTTGAATAGGGGTTGGAACATGCTGGCGGGCCGTGCTCTAGATGTGGAACGGTTGGAAATTACAGCGGTGGCACTTGGTATAGCAACTGCCGCAGTTAATGATGCATGGCAGTATGCGCAAGAGCGGCAGCAGTTCGGCAAAAAAATATGCAGTCACCAGGCTGTGCGCCATTCACTGGTCGAGGCTAAAACACAACTTCAGGCATGTCGACATATGCTTTATCACGCGGCATGGCTGGCAAATGAGGGAAGGAATTGTAGCGTTGAAAGCTCAATGGCGAAACTGTTCGTCGGTGATACGGCGGTGAACATTGTCCTGGAGTGCCAGCGCGTGGTTGGAGCCTACGGCTGTGCGGCTGAGTATGATATGGAACGCTATGTCCGCGATATTGTGTGCATGCCGATTGTTGGTGGGTCTTCGAATATGCAAAAAAACAATATTGCTGGAAGACTTGGATTACCAGCATAGCCGCATAGGCTAAGAGCCAGGAAAAGTAAAAAGGCACAATAAAGACAGGGGATATTTAGATGACTAAGGCGTTAGTAGCCGGTGTGGGAATGTCCCGCTTCGTAAAACCGGGTCAGGTTAGTTCTTATGAATCAATGGCTGAGCAGGCAATTCGGACTGCATTAAAGGATGCCGGTTGCGAATATCAGGATATCGAGCAGGCCTATGCGAGCTATGTCTACGGTGATAGCTGCTGCGGTCAGCGTGTGTTGTATTCTGTTGGCATGACAGGCATCCCTGTTATCAATGTTAATAATAATTGTTGCTCGGGTTCTACAGCGCTCTTTTTGGCGCGACAGGCGGTAGAGAGCAGTGCCGCAGACTGCGTTATAGCTTTTGGTTTTGAAATGATGCAGCCTGGCGCTTTGGGTGAAGTCTGGAATGATCGTACTCGCCCACTGGATTGGTTAGAGAAGGAGTTGGATCGACGTGAAATAATGCCCGGACCCATCGCTCTCAGGGTTTTTGGGGCGGCTGCGAATGAGTATGTTGAGCGTTACGATTCGAGCCCTGACGTATTCTACGAAATAGCCAGAAAGAACCGCAGTCATGCGCTAAATAACCCCAATGCCCTGTTTGATCAATCGCTGAGTCTAGAGCAAATCAAAGATTCAACGGTGATTTTCCCTGACTACTTAACCCGCCTATGTGCCTGCCCGCCCAGTTGTGGTGCGGCTGCAGTTGTAGTTTGTAGTCTGGCATTTGCTCGAAAACATGGAGTGTCAAATGCTATAACCATAAAAGCGCAGGCCATGGTTACCGATACTGAAGATACCAAGGGCAACTGTTTGCAGTTGGCTGGAGCGGACTTAACCCGACGAGCGGCAGAACAGGTTTATGAAATATCAGGGATTGGTCCTGAGGAAGTAGATTTGATCGAATTGCATGATTGCTTTTCACCCAACGAAGCCATCTCCCTGGAGGCACTCAGTGTCTGTGAAGACGGCGGTACGGAGAAGTTAATAAGAGATGGGTCGATAACCTATGGTGGCAGTTGTGTAGTTAATCCCTCTGGTGGATTGTTATCAAAAGGCCATCCTCTCGGTGCCACCGGTTTAGCGCAATGCGCTGAGCTGGTGTGGCACTTGAGAGACGAAGCTCAAGAGCGGCAAGTCAGTAACGCAAGAGTTGCTCTACAGCATAATATAGGGTTAGGCGGGGCCGCTGTTGTGACTCTCTATATGAATTAAGGAGAACCAGATTTGGAGTCTGTTTTCAGTGGGAATATACAATCAATAGGGCATGACTCAATGCACTGAGGCGAAGGGTGCTCACCTTCGCATTCCGTGCACAGTTGCGGGTCTATCTGATAGTATTTTTCGCCAGTGGAAATGGCATCGGTTGGGCAGCACCAATCACAAGCACCACAATTAATACAATCATCAGTAATTACCATCGCCATAGGGATACCTTCTTGTTAAATCCTGATGGACCCTTTAAATTCTAATTGGTGTGCGAATACAAAAATGTTTTCAAAGAACATCAGTTTTCTTACCCAATCAGCGCGGAAGCTCTTTTTGCTACGAGTGTAAAGGTGTCTCCAAAAAGATGAGCATTGGATGAGCTTGCATTACCCGCGATAGCACGCGAATAGACACCTTGCATAATCGCAGCTGTGCGAAACAGGCTGAAAGCCATATAAAAATCCCAGTTCTCAATAGTTTGCCGGCCAGTATTTCGACAGTAAGACTCAATATAGGATTTTTCGTCTGGAATATTAAGCTTTTCCAAATCTGAGCCGATAAACCCGCCTGCGATTTCATGTCCGGCGGGGAGATGATAGGTCATACAGTTGAATGCTAAATCGCTTAACGGATGGCCCAGTGTGGATAGTTCCCAATCCAATACTGCGATAACTTCTGGTTTGTCAGGATGGAATATAAGGTTTCCAATACGAAAGTCACCATGAGCGATAGTCGTCTGCTGATCATCCGGAATGTTATTTGGTAGCCACTCTATTAGACGATCCATCTCATCAGAGTCATTGGTTTTGGTCGCAATATACTGTTTTGACCAGATGGCAATCTGGCGTTGAAAATAATTTTCCGGCTTTCCAAAACCGCTCAACCCACCTTTTTCCCAGTTGAAACGATGCAGTTTGGCAAGTGTGTTGACCATGCTGGTATAGATGTGAACACGCTCTTCTGACGTTACCTCAGGAATCAATGGGTTGGTAAATACTCTTCCCGGAATGTAGTCCATCAGGTAGAAACTGGTACCAATGATAGTTTCATCTTCACAGAATAGATGCATTTTAGGTACTGGGATGTCACTTTTTTCAAGAGCATTCATAATCCGGTATTCGCGATCTATCGCGTGAGCGGATGGCAGCAGCTTGCCGGGTGGTTTCTTCCTTAATACATATTCCCTCTCATTGGTTCCGATATAAAAGGTAGGGTTTGATTGGCCGCCATGAAATTGGCGTATTTCCATATTCGAGCAGGCTCCAGGCAACTGTTCCTGTAAATATTGTTGCAGTGCAGACTCGTTAAAGCGGTGTTTTTCTAAAACGGTTCTGGTTCCAGCCGGGTCGCTCATTCACTACCTCCAAAAATCAAATCTTAAGGGTAAAAGGAAATTGGGACTTAAGGTTTTGTTATGAAAGTAATATAGCTAAAATTTTAGTGGTTAACAATCAAAAATAGCATTTAGGCGATAGAGTTGTCCTGTGTAGCCGTAAAAAACCTAACATTCCATATGATTTCATATTAATTCGGGCCAATTTTTGAATAATAAGTAAAAATATAGCTTTTATTATAAAACATAACACTTGCATAACGAAATTTAGCTGTGATAATATTTTCCGACCTTGTGATTATCCTGAAATGCTAATCAGAATTTGCTTGGCAGTCAGGACAAAAATTTCTAGTTAAAAATATATTTATAGTTATAAAGCGGGAGAGAGATATGAGTGGCGTTCAAAAATTTGACACTATCATTATCGGGGCTGGTGTAGCGGGCAGCGCTGCAGCGGCGCTGCTGGCAAAGGATCATGGTAAAAAAGTATTGCTGGTTGAGCGAGCCCCATTCTTAGGGGGGAGGTGTCTCTCCTATGTAGGTAAGGGTAATAAGGTAGTCGCTGATGGTGTTGAGATGGATGCTCGGGAATTTAAAAAATCCCTAGCCTTTTCGCATTGCTATCTCGGTAAATGCACTCCGGATATCGAAACAATTTTTAATAAGGGATTGCTGGATGGCTGGACATTTGAAGCCGGAGGGCATGGCCTGTTCTGGGGGAATTCCGGTCGTGTAGACGCGTTAATGAGATATTTGGGTGTTTATCACGAGCAGCCACTCAATGAGGGTCTTGGTTTTATTGAGTGGCAGGGAGAAGGCGAAAATGGTGAAGGTAAACCTGGTGTTGTGCATCAAGTCGGCAAGCGAGAGCCGTATGCCTGGATGTCAGAAGAGGGTTATCGAAATACTATGCTCGCGCTCAGGGATATGGCAATGATTTCGTCTGAGGAGCAGGCGTCGTTAATGCAGATAAGTTTACAGGAGTGGCTGGATTCGAAAAACCTTCACGAAGAAGCTTATGACTACATAAAAGTGCTGGCAGCATCGCAAACGGCTCAGGCTGAGCCATTGATGACGCCTGCAGGGGATTTTCTTGGATATATGTCACTGGCAGGCAAAATAGGTATGAATCTAGTGACTGGTTCTGTCGCTACGGCTGCGGAGCCAGGCTGTATCGCTATGCCCATAAAAATGGCAGAAGTCGCAGAGCAATACGGCTGTGAAATCCTGAAGAGTACAGGGGTTAAGGAAGTCATTATCAAGGATGGCCAGATTAAAGGTGTCAAGATAAAGGCGCTTGATAATGACTACGATGAATTGCGGGTGATTGAGGCAGACAACGTGATCTGTACCATTCCACCAAAATATATCTTCAGTGTTTTGCCCGAGGAAGCCTTCCCGGCGGAATACGTTAGTTTGCTAAAGGAGAAGTTCTGGGGAGCAGGGCTGTTGACTGGTTGGGCCGTTACTAAACGACCTATGTGGGAACAGATCGGAATGGATAACAGAAGCTTTATTTATATGCCTGGCGTTATTCGAGATGAGGGCTTTATCGGCGCAGTAGATATGGTGATGTGTGAGTTTACAGCCTGGAATAATGGGGACGCAAAACGTGGCCCTGAAGGCGGGCATGATTTTATATTCTCGACCGCGCTGACGGATGAAGAGATGAGAAATCCGCAAAAAGTAAACCGAGTGATTGAGCTTTGCGAGAATTGGGCTCGGGCGACCTGGCCTAACTGGGATGAGGATGTTGAGTTTATAATTTGGACACCTTCTCCAGAGGCGTATGGATTGTGGAGGCCAATTGGCGAAAAACGACCTGATGTGAAGTCTGCCCATATTGAAGGGTTATATTTTGCAGGCGACCAGTATGGCGAAAGGATGTGGGGTGGCGGTGTTGATGGTGCCAGCTTATCGGCGGTTATGTGCGTTGATAAAATGATGGGTACTAATCAAGAGACCGAAATATTCCCTGAGTTGCATCAAGGTTTGCCAAAAGAGCAGGTTGCCTGATAAGTAAAAATGGGCAGAACTCACTCAATAGGGTGCTGTCCATTTTTGAATATGCAAACTTTGAATAACTGTAATCTGGATGCTTGCATTAAGAAACTCATGGGTTTATATTGATCCCTTTATGCAAGTTAGCTGTGTTTTTAAATTTATTGATGCCCTGCGTGATCTTACTGCAAGGCAGTGAAAGGGA
>CBDUGR010000124.1:0-6704 GCA_965366515.1 uncultured Gammaproteobacteria bacterium
ATAATAATCACCTGTTAGTGGAGAAAAAGGTTAAATGAATCAAAATGTCAAAATTGAATATGACCAGAATATTGCAATAATCATCATCGATAATCCCCCGGTAAACGTGCTATCAAAGCAGGTTCGACTGGGCCTCCAGTCGGCGGTCAATAAACTTGCTGAAAATCCTAAGTTAGAGGCTGCGGTTTTAATTTGTTCCGGTAATACTTTTGTGGCCGGAGCGGATATTAACGAATTCGATACAGGTGACTTCGAACCCGAAGTGAATGATGTCTTTAGAAATCTAGAGAATCTCTCGATACCAGTTGTTTGTGCAATTCACGGGTCGGCATTGGGTGGCGGGTTTGAATTAGCTCTAAGTTGCCATTATCGCTGCGCGACGGTGAATGCCAAGGTTGGCTTACCTGAAGTAGGCCTTGGGTTGTTGCCAGGCGCCGGTGGAACTCAGCGATTACCTCGTCTGATCGGTATTAAAAATGCGCTCGATGTCATCATTTCGGGTAAACCTATTAGCGCCCAAAGAGCTTATGAACTCGGTGCGATTGATTGGTTAGTTGAGGGTGACCTGAAAAGTTCGGCGGTTTTTTATGCGCGCCAGTTGATTGAATCGCAGGCTCCATTGCGAAGAACATCTGAACAGGTCATTCCGCAGGCCGCTGAAGCTGTTACATTTCTGAATCAATACCGTCAGGGTGTTGCCAAGAAGGTAAAAGGGCGGATTGCACCGTTGCGCATTATTGACAGTGTGGAAGCCGCTGTGTCGGAGCCCTTCGAGACAGGCCTAAAGCGTGAGCGAGAGCTCTTCGTCGAATGTATGCAGTCATCTCAGTCCGCAGCGCTGCGGCATCTGTTTTTTGCGGAACGCCAGACAAGCAAAATTCCAGGGCTTTCGCATTCCGTGAAGCCGCGCCCTATAGAAAGGGTGGCAGTTGTGGGTGTCGGCACAATGGGAGTGGGGATAGCGATGAGCTTTGCTAATGCAGGGATACCGGTGACCTTACTTGATATGGATGAATCCGGCTTAAAGCGAGGTATGGAAGGTATTGCTAAGAATTATAATGCATCGGTTAAGTCTGGGCGTATTCTTCAACCGATTTGCGATCAGCGTATAGAGCTAATTCGGGGTACCTGCGATTATGAAGATTTAGCAGATTCAGACTTAGTGATTGAAGCCGTATTTGAGGATATGGAAGTAAAAAAAGAGGTATTTCGTAAGCTCGACACAGTTTGTCGCAGTAACGCAATACTGGCTTCCAATACTTCAACGTTAAATATTGATGAAATTGCAGCGGTTACTGAAAGGGCAGAAGATGTTTTGGGATTACACTTTTTCAGCCCTGCCAATATCATGAAGCTTTTGGAAATTGTAAGGGCAGATAAAACCTCTGACGAAGCGCTGGTTACCGCATTAACTCTAGCAAAAAAACTACGAAAAATTGGTGTGGTATCGGGTGTTTGTTATGGTTTTATTGGGAATCGCATGCTCGAGGGTTATATCAGAGAAGCGGGTTTTCTTTTACTCGAGGGTGCTTCACCGCAGCAGGTCGATCAAGCAGTGACAGATTTTGGGATGGCGATGGGGCCATTCGCAATGGGAGATATGGCCGGACTGGATTTAAATGCGAAGGTACTAAAAGAGAGAAGGGCTAAGGGAGAGCTGCCGGATGATGAGCGCTATGGGCTTGTTATCAATAAGTTAGTTGAGGCGGGACGGTACGGTCAAAAAACTGGCAAAGGGTTTTATCGTTACCCCGGTGGTTCGCGTATCGGCGTGCCAGATCCAGAAGTGGATACACTGATTGCTTTGGAATCCTCCCGTTTGGGCATTCAAAGGCGGGATATTTCAAATGAAGAGATAGTTCAGCGTTGCATCTATCCGCTTATTCTGGAAGGCGCGCGCATTCTTGATGAAGGGATTGCGTTGAGGGCAGGTGATATTGATATTGTGTGGGTATACGGGTACGGATTTCCCGCTCATCTCGGTGGACCGTTGCATTACGCTGATAGTATTGGCGTTAAGGAGTTCTATCAGTCAATTGTCGGGTTAGCAGAAACACAACCAGGTCAGTATTGGGAGCCCACAACAAGCATTGAAAAACTTGCGGAGTGCAATGGACGTTTTTCTGATATCTCAATTTCAGCGGAGGATCTGTCATGAGAGAAGCAGTGATTGTCTCTACCGCAAGAACCGGTATGGCGAAATCCTACCGGGGTGGATTTAACGATACGCATAGTGCGGACCTGGGCGCGCACGCGATCAAACACGCAATAGCGAAAGCAGGCATTGAAGCTGGAGAAGTGGAAGATGTGTTGATTGGTTGTGGTTTGCCCGAGGGGGCAAGTGGCAGCAACCTCGGGCGTATCTGTGCAATTCGGGCCGGTCTGCCGGTTACGTCTTCCGCAATGACTGTGGCGCGGTTTTGTTCGTCGGGATTACAGGCTATTGCCTTTGCAGCGCAGCGCATCATTCTGGATGGCATTCCCGTTGCCGTGGGGGGTGGCGTTGAGTCCATCAGTCTGGTTCAAAACGAGCATATGAATCTCTATCGTGCAGTCAATGAAAGCGTATCGAAAACCCATCCAGGTATTTACTACAGTATGATTCAAACGGCCGAGGTGGTGGCCAAGCGCTATGGTATCTCCAGAGAGCAACAGGATGCTTATAGTCTGCGAAGCCAGACCCGCACAGCGCAGGCACAGGAAAAGGGTCTATTCGATGACGAAATTGTTGCGATGACTGCCCAGATGAAGACAAAAAACCGGGAAACTGGTGAGATAGAGCGCTGCCAGGTTACTGTTGATCATGACGATTGCAATCGGCCGCAGACAACGAGCGAAGGGTTAGCGGCTCTGCAACCGGTACTTAAGGACGAAGGGGCAGTGATAACTGCTGGTAATGCCAGCCAGATGTCGGATGGTGCCAGTGCTGTGGTGTTGATGGATGCGGCTTTGGCAGCGCGCAGAGGCCATCATCCAATAGGGATTTATCGTGGATTGGCGGTCGCCGGTTGTGAACCGGATGAGATGGGTATCGGCCCGGTATATGCCATTCCAAAGTTACTCAAGCAGCATAATCTGAATGTTAATGATATCGGTTTATGGGAGTTGAATGAGGCATTTGCAGTACAGGTGATTTATTGTCGGGACAAGTTGGGGATCCCTGATGAGTTGCTTAACGTCAATGGTGGTGCAATTTCTATCGGGCACCCCTACGGTATGTCAGGTGCAAGAATGGTAGGTCATGCGCTGATTGAGGGTAAGAGGCGCGGTGTTAAATACGTCGTTGTTACCATGTGTGTCGGTGGCGGGATGGGTGTAGCCGGGCTGTTCGAAATTCCCTAAGAGCTGATGCGGATGTATGTACGTTTAACTTAGCTGAATATCCCTGACGGATATGTAATTGTTATATCGTTTTTCATCAAAAAGACCGAAATTAAGTCAGCTCGTGCTTGATCTTCTAAAGGTGCTTCAGGCTAATAAATAGTAGGTGGGGGAGCGGTAAGCATCCGCCACAAACAAAAGTTTTGTTATGCAATATATGGCTTGCATAATAAAACCTTAAGTGATAAATTTTGTTCATCTAAAAGGTAATTCGGGGTCGTGGGAGTGCCGGTTCCTGGTGCTATCTCAACCCCCTTGTTCGGGAGAGACGGAGAGAATGAAAAGAGGAAGAGTGGCCATTGTTGGAATTGGCGAGGTTCCGACAGGGAGATTTCCAGAAAAAGGAGCAATCAGCTTTGGTCTTGAGTCAGCGCGGATGGCGATTGCCGATGCTGGAATTAACAAGGATGAGATCGACTATGTTATTCCGACGGGTACATTATTTAATCGGGAATTCAGTAATGAGTTGGCAACCTGCCGAATCGTTGAAGAGCTGGGTCTGAAAAATGTATCTAAAAACTGCCAAGTGTTTTCCGGAGGGTCGAGCAGCAGTTGCGCGTTGCAAATTGCTGCGAGTCTGGTCGCTTGCGGTGAGGCAAAGTGTGTGTTGTTTGTGCATGCGGAAAAACTGGGTACCGGGGTAACTTCCCAGGGAGGTATTGATCTTTTTTCAACAGCGGGTATTTCCTCGGAATGGGAAGTTCCTTTTGGACAGCATTATTCAACAGTAGCCGCGCTCGCGACCACAAGATACAAGTATGAAACGGGTTGTACCGACGAGCAGCTTTCAGCCGTGTGCGTATCTAATCGGAAATGGGCTGAATTGAACCCCAACGCTTTTTTTCGCAAGCCGCTGACAATTGAAGAAGTCATGAGCTCAAAAATGTTATCTACGCCGCTTCGAGCGAAACATTCGAACATGCTGTTTGATGGGGGTGCGGCTTTCATTCTTACCAGTGCAGATCGCGCTCGGGAATTAACAGATAGACCCGCTTATGTGCTTGGCGAAGGTGGAGTGGTGTCTCACTTTGTGTACTCTCAGGAGCCGGATTTAACCCGTTTTGGCTGGGCAAAAGCCGGTCAGGAAGCTTTTCGGCAGGCTGGAATAACTGCTCAGGATATCGATGTCGCAGAGATTTATGACTCCTATCCAATCTATCAGTTAATTACGTTTGAAGAATTAGGGCTCTGCCAGCGTGGAGAATCGGGACAGATCTTTTTGCGGGGTGATACCTGGCCCGGTGGATCTGTGCCAACGACGACTGATGGTGGCATGTTGTCCAAGGGCCATATTGGTGCTGGAGGTTCTGTTTCGTTGCTTATTGAAGCGGCACGGCAGGTGATGCATAAGGCCGGAGAGAGGCAGGTTCCAGATGTCAGGTTTGCGCTGGAAACAGCGACCGGAGGAGCCTATATGGATGCGCAGGTCACCATACTTGGTAATGAAATACCCTGATAGGCGAGAGATTGATTATGAGCGAACCAAAAGAAAAACCGATTCCAGTTGTAAATACCTGGGCAATCCCTTTTTGGGAGGGTTGTGCAGAGCAAGAGTTAAAAATCCAAAAGTGTAAAGAGTGTGAACATCCAATTTTTTACCCCCGAATTGCATGTCCTAATTGTGGTTCGGATGAGCTGGAGTGGATAGTAACCAGTGGCAGGGGAAAAGTTTACAGTTATACAGTGGTAGAGAACAACGCACCCTCCGCGTTTGCGCAGGATGTGCCTTATGTGGTTGCTGTGATCCGTCTGGAGGAAGGTGTTCAGATGCTCAGCAATATAGTCGAATGTGATTTTAGTGAGCTTGCTTGTGATATGCCGGTAGAGGTGGTTTTCGAAAAGCTAAATGATGAATTTACCTTGCCAAAATTCAGGCCGGTTGATGCCGGATTGGAGAGGGGACTCTAATGGTGCAACAAAAGTATGGGGATGATTTCCAGGTGGGCGAAATTTATCACACGGCGGGCATTACTCTGACCGAAACGCATATTGTGAATTGGGCAGGATTAACCATGGATTTCTATCCGCTGCATATGGATGCGGAATATGCAGCAAAAACCCAATTTGGTGAACGCCTGGTGCATGGTCCCATGATATTTGCGATGGCTGTTGGCTTGGTCGCGCAGGCGGGATTTGGAGGCGATGCTGCGATAGCTTGGCTTGGTGTGGATGAAATGAGGATGTTAAAACCGGTGAAGATAGGTGACACCATAAGCGTCGAGGTGGAGATTCTTGAGCAAAGTGGAACTAGCGACCCCAAAAAGGGAATACAGGTATGGCGATACTCTATACAAAACCAGCGTGCTGAAACGGTAATGCATTTCGACTACAAAATGATGTTCCACATGCGAGCTTGATTAGGCTAACGATATTAATGGAGTTGGCAATGATTAATATGACTGTTGGAGAGCTGTATGACCGGGTGGTCCAATTCTATGCCAAAGAAGTTGCGATTATTCATGGTCAACGCAGCTTCAGTTTTTCAGAAATGGGTGACAGATCCAATCGATTGTTAACCGCGTTTCAGAAACTGGGGATAGAAAAGGGGGATAAGGTCGCGTTATTGATGGCGAATTGCCCCGAGTATATTTTTTGTGAGTATGCGATTGCCAAAGGCGGCGCAATACGCATACCCCTGGCAGTACTTTTGAGCGAGGAAGATCATATTTACATGATGAACTTCACTGCTTGCGAAACCCTGATCTATCACAAAAAGTTTGAAGACAGGGTTAGCAGAATGTCCCCCCATCTTAATACGGTGAAGCGATATATTTGTGTTGGCGACAGTCAGGATGAACAACATTATTGTCTTGATAAGTTGATCGAGGATCATGTGCCGAATCCGCAACCGGTGTTAATTGACCGTGAGGATATGGCTGGAATTTACTTTACGGGCGGTACCACGGGTAAGCCCAAAGGGGTAATGCTGTCGCATCGGGCCTGGGTATATACCTTTCTTGTCGAAACGATGGAGTATGGTATTGATTGGGGCGAAAAGTTTGTCTTTCCGACTCCCTTGACGCATGCCGGTGGTTGTCTGGTTCTACCGGTGCTGATGCGCCATGGGTGTTGCATAATTCTGGATCAGTTTGCACCCGAACTATTGTTGGAGGCCATTGAGAAACACCAGGCGACTGCCACGCTGCTGGTGCCAACCATGATATATATGCTGCTCGATGCGCAGACTAACCGAGAATACGATCTGTCCTCACTGAGAAACGTACTTTATGGAGCCTCTGTTATTGCGCCAGAAAGACTCAAGCAGGCCATCGACCGATTTGGTCCTGTGTTTACTCAGTTTTTTGGTCAGACGGAAGCGCCAA
>CBDUGR010000125.1:0-6655 GCA_965366515.1 uncultured Gammaproteobacteria bacterium
AGGTTTTTACTGAATTTCGGCATAAAATATCTCAAGCGAGCGGTTCCTGGATTTGATATTCCAAGAAAAATCTCATTTATAGACGCTTTAGAGAAAGGTGCAAGTTGCAAGTTTAATCAGGTACCGGTTAATCCAAAGGAACTAGCAGTCCTTCAGTACACTGGAGGAACAACAGGGATTGCCAAAGGCGCGATGCTTTCACACAGCAATCTGGTGGCAAATATGCAACAAGCCTGTGAACATCTTCCAGATGTCTACAGGGAGCAGAAAGAAACCATTGTTGCACCATTACCCCTGTATCATATTTACGCATTCACCATGCACCTGATGTGTGCTACTTATACAGGTAACCATAGTGTATTAGTCCCCAACCCAAGGGATACCGGATCAATTGTTAAGATCTTTAAAGATTTCAAAATCACCTGTTTCATTGGCTTGAATACCCTGTATAACTCATTGTTACATGATGCATCATTTCGTAGCCTGGATTTTAGCGGTTTAAGAAACTGTTCAGCCGGTGGTATGGCACTGACTTCCGATACTGCGAAACGCTGGCGTAAATTAACTGGCTGCACCATTCTTGAGGGCTATGGATTGACAGAAGCCTCGCCAGTGGTCAGTAGCAACCAGAACGGTCATGTAGTCGAGGGTTCAATTGGCAAACCCGTGCCATATACTGAAGTTAAACTGGCAGAGGACGATGGCTCAGCGGTTTCGGCGGGCGAGGCAGGCGAACTATGGGTGCGAGGTCCTCAGGTGATGATCGGTTATTGGCAACGCCCAGATGAGACTGCCGAAGTCCTAACTGATGATGGCTGGTTGAAAACCGGCGACATCGCCAAAATAGATGAAGAGGGCTTTATCCGTATCGTCGATCGGAAGAAGGATATGATCCTGGTGTCAGGGTTTAAGGTTTTTCCCAATGAAATTGAAGAAGTAGTCAGTATGCATCCGGGAATACTGGAATGTGCGGTTATAGGGGTACCTGATGATGAAAGTGGAGAAGTAGTGAAATTGTTTGTGGTTAGCTCTGATCCCACTTTGAAGGAACAGGAAATACGATCATTTTGTCGTGAACGTCTGACGGGTTACAAAATTCCGAAGCATGTCGTTTTTCTGAAGGAGTTGCCCAAATCCAATGTAGGTAAAATTTTGCGTCGTGAACTCAGGTAATTCTTGTTTGGTCTGAAGGATCTAATATTATTGTTTTCTCGTAAAAGGTCGACTGGATCGCGGCCAGATCATTTGTACTGTGGAAAAATATGACAAAAGCATTGGTAATCAGGGATTTAAAAAAGGTTTATGCGGGTGGTGTTGAAGCACTGAAGGGCATTAATCTGGATGTAGAGCAGGGCGATTTTTTTGGTTTGCTAGGGCCAAACGGGGCAGGGAAGTCCACCACGCTGAGCATAATCACGTCCCTGGTTAATAAAACTTCCGGGAAAGTTGAAGTCTTCGGCTATGACATTGATAGTCATTTTTCCCAGGCAAAGAAAAATCTGGGGGTAGTGCCTCAGGAGTTTAATTTCAGCCAGTTTGAAAAGGTTTACGATATTGTTGTGACTCAGGGTGGTTACTACGGTATTCCCCTGAAGCAGGCAAAACAAAAAGCAGAGCATTACCTTAAGAAGATTGGGCTTTGGGATAAGCGGCAGGTACAGGCACGCATGCTGTCAGGTGGTATGAAAAGACGCCTGATGATCGCCCGAGCCCTGGTTCATGAGCCGAATGTGTTGATTCTGGACGAACCTACAGCTGGCGTCGATATAGAGCTCAGACGCTCCATGTGGGAATTTTTAAGAGAGATTAATGCCGCAGGGGTGACAATTATACTGACCACGCATTATCTGGAAGAGGCGGAGAGTCTTTGTCGAAATATCGCTATTATCGATAAGGGAAAAATTATTCAGGATACTGATACAAGAGCGTTGCTTCGTCAGCTTAATATGGAGACCTTTATTTTCGACGTAACCAATCAGCTCGAACAAGCCCCGCAAATAGATGGATACGTCACTAAGCTGATTGACCGTCATAGTTTTGAAGTGATGGTGTTACAAAATCAGGGGTTGAATCGTATTTTTGAAAGTCTGAGCGCACAGCAAATCCAGGTGCTTAGTATGAAAAACAAGGCAAACCGCCTTGAGGAACTGTTTGTATCACTGGTTGCTAAGGGTAACGTTGCGTGAGTTTTTATGAATTGTGGATCACTTTCAGCACGATTGTGATCAAAGAGGTACGACGGTTTTTACGTATCTGGATACAAACGCTGATTCCTCCTATTATCACTATGGCCTTGTATTTCGTGATTTTCGGGAATCTGATTGGCAGCAGGGTAGGCGAGATGGGTGGCTTTGATTACGTCGCCTATATTGTTCCTGGACTGATTATGATGTCTGTGATTACCAATTCTTATTCGAATGTGGTTTCTTCATTCTATAGCGCCAAATTTCAGCATCAGATCGAAGAGATATTGGTTTCTCCGACGCCCAATGTTCTGATTCTGTTGGGCTATATTGTAGGCGGGGTAGCGCGTGGCCTGATCGTTGGGTTTATTGTCACCCTGGTGTCCATGTTTTTTACGGAATTGAATATCGCGCATGCCGGTATAATGGTCACTGTCGTGATATTGACTTCAGTACTGTTTGCTTTAGGTGGTTTCTTGAATGCGATCTATGCAAAAAATTTCGATGATATTTCGATTATTCCTAACTTCGTGCTGACACCCCTGACCTATTTGGGGGGCGTCTTTTATTCGATTGATTTGTTGCCTGAGTTTTGGCGCAACGTTTCACTGGTTAACCCGATTCTGTACATGGTCAATGCCTTTCGTTATGGCGTACTAGGTGTGTCTGATATTGATATCAGTGTGGCCTTCGGCGTGATTCTGTTGTTTATTGCCGTGTTTTTTGCGCTGGGTCTTTATCTGTTAAAAAACAGCACCGGGTTGCGTAGTTGATGGAGCAAACAGTAAACCATTGGGCGGCTTTTCCCACGCTGATTCGTTACCAGGTTAAGCGATTTTTTAGTATATGGATTTCGACGCTGGTTCCATCAGTGATCAGTCTGATTCTCTATTTGCTGATATTTGGCACCTTGATCGGTGAGCGCGTAGGCCCGATTAGAGGTCTGAGCTATATAGAATTCATCATTCCAGGCCTGGTGATGCTCACAGTGGTGATGAGTGCCTATGAAAATGTAACCTTTTCGCTGTATATGGCTAAATTCGAGCATTGCATTGAAGAGATGCTGGTAGCACCGATACCACTTTATGTATTGTTAGCCGGGTATGTCGGCGGAGGTGTCATCAGGGGCCTGGTTGTTGGTCTGATAGCGATACTGATTTGCGCCTTATTCAGTCCCGTTGAGATAGCCAGTCCTGTCATTCTGGTGCTTACGCTGATCATGGCTTCGGCCATATTTTCAATGGCTGGTTTTATTAATGCACTTTATGCTAATAATTTCGACGACGTCTCGATTATTCCGGTGTTTGTGCTCACGCCTCTGATTTACCTTGGAGGCGTCTTTTACTCTGTTGAAATGCTCCCGGAATTCTGGCGAAATCTATCCATGTTTAACCCGCTCCTGTATATTATTAACGCTGCGCGCTACGGATTTACGGGTGTTGTTGAGGTGAACCTGGGGTTAGCTTTTAGCATGATGTTGGGCTTTCTCGTGCTATTCTGTTCCGTAAATCTATATCTGTTGAAAAGAGGAACCGGGCTGAGAAGCTAACGGGCAAATCTGAGGTATCAATGAAACATAACGATCCGTTGGACTCTCCGTTAGGGAAGGAGAGTGATTACCGCTCAAGCTATGCGCCCGAACTGCTTTTCCCAATCCCAAGATCTGAAGGACGGACGCTGCTGGGTATTGGTGAGTCCCTGCCATTCCAGGGTGTTGATCTGTGGACGGCCTATGAGCTGTCCTGGCTGGATAATAGAGGTAAGCCACAGGTTGCGCTGGCAGAGTTCGTTGTTCCCTGCGATTCAACTTTTATCATAGAATCAAAATCACTTAAACTGTATTTAAACTCTTTAAATCAAACGAAATACGATAATTTACAAACTGTTAAAGGGATAATCGAATCTGATCTGTCAAGAGCGGCGGATGCTCACGTATTGGTTAGACTGGAACCTGTATCGGCAAATATACCGAGTATTTCGCAAACAGAGAGTTATGCTTGTATTGATGACCTGGATATCGAAATTGAGCAATATCAGCCAAATATCCGGCTATTGACTGCTGATAGCGAACGACAGGTATCGGAACAACTGGTTAGCCATCTATTGAAATCAAATTGCCCCGTGACCGGGCAGCCCGATTGGGCCAGTCTGTTTATCGATTATTCAGGCCCGCAGATTGATAAGGAAGGTTTGCTGCGGTACCTTGTTTCCTATCGGGAACATATGGGCTTTCATGAACAGTGTGTTGAGCAGATTTTCGTTAATATAATGGAGCGTTGCGAACCACAGAAGCTGACGCTGAATGCGCGGTACCTGCGTAGAGGCGGTTTGGATATTAATCCCATTCGTTCTACCGAGACAGTCTATGAATTGATTGGGCGTCAGATCAGGCAATAAAAGCCTGGCATTTACGTCAGGTCATTGAGTTTTACAAATGTCGCCTGGTGCGGCAAAGGAGAACCAGCATGACTAGTTTATACGATTTTAGTTTGTCCGACATTGATGGTGAGGCGCTCGACTTATCCAAATATCGCGGTCACCCGGTGTTACTCGTAAATGTCGCCAGCAAATGTGGTTTGACGCCTCAATATGAGGCACTACAAGCGCTGTATAAGGAATACGCAGATGAAGGCCTGGTAGTTTTAGGTGTTCCCTGTAACCAATTTGCCGGTCAAGAGCCAGGTACGCCAGCGGAAATCAAAGACTTTTGTGCGACCAACTATCAAGTGACTTTCCCGCTGACTGAAAAGCTTGAAGTGAATGGCGATGGACGTCATCCGCTGTATCAGTGGTTGGCAGGAGAAGGAGCCGCATTCCCGGGTGATATTACCTGGAATTTTGAAAAGTTCCTGATTAATTCCACGGGTGCTGTAGTGGCTCGATTTGAGCCAAAAACGGCACCGGGCGATTCACTTATAACCAGCGCAATCGATGCTGAGTTGCCTTAGAAAACTATCACTGACTACGTGGGTATTACCGTTAATGAACGGATGCCTACGTGCCCCAACAACTGTGTTCGCAAATTTAACTGCGTGTAAATAGCCGGATAGAGGTCGTAGAAACAAATTTATGGATGTGATAACTGCGTTACAGAATCGCGTTTCCTGTGCATTGTTAACCGAACCAGGACCTGGCGCAGAGCAACTTGAGATATTGCTGAAAGCGGCAGTTCGAGCACCTGATCACGCCATGCTGAAACCCTGGCGCTTTTTGTTAATTGAAGGTGAAGCGCGAGAAAAAATGGGGGAGCTACTGGTCAAAGCTGTGCTCGTGGATAAGCCAGATAGCGATGCGGCCGCACTAAAAAAAATACGGCGTAAACCCTTTCGGGCACCGACAATTCTTGTCATCATAGCTAAGATAAAAGAGCACCCGAAAGTGCCAGCGATAGAGCAGATTATCACCGTTGGAGCCGCTGCCAACAACCTGGTCACAGCAGCATTCTCACTCGGTATTGGAGCGTACTGGAGAACCGGAAGTGCGGCGTATAACAGCATTGTTAAGGAAGGCTTAGGCTTGGCGCCGAGTGAGGAGATCATTGGTTTCATCTATCTCGGTACCCCTCAGGTAAAATTTAAACCCGCACCAAAAATTGAGGTAGGAGATTTACTTGAACGATGGAGCTAGCGCGGCACTCGTAAATGAATTTTTTGAAAAAGCGCAACAACAAATCCCCCTGCTTAAAGCAATGGGAATGGAGGTCGCTGAATATGATGGCGCGATTCTTTCACTCATTTTCCCGTTGGATAAAAATATCAATGATAAAGGTACCGGGTTTGCGGGATCATTAAATGCCGCCACCACTTTCTGCGCCTGGGCACTAATTAAGCTGTTATTGCAAGAGAGGGGAATGTCATTTGATTTGGCAGTGGTAAGCAGCAACAGCGAATACAAAAAGCCCGTTACGGGTGACTTTAGCGTTAAATCCAGGCTTCCATCAAAAGAAGATACAGAGGTTTTTCTCAACAAGCTAAGCACAAAAGGCAAGGCCAGCCTGACTATCAAAGCGACCATTGAGCAGGATGGTGAAGAAGCCGTAATATATCAGGGAATTTATGTCGCATTTCCCAAGTAAGAACGGCACCCCATCATTGCAATTAACCCAACCCTGGTATAAAGTACGCGCTCTTTTTTAACAGCCCATTTTCCTGAAGTAAAGGGCCGTTCCAAAGGGCGAGGAGTGTAAACTCCGAGTAACGTGCACGCAGGCGTGCGGACGCGTTTACTGGATCAGAGCCACAAATTTAAAACGCAATTGGTGAGGTGTCCGAGTGGTCGACACCGAGGCTCGAAGAGCCGAATGAATGCTGGAGCGCAGCGACGGCAGCCCGAAGGGCGAGGAGTGTAAACTCCGAGTAACGTGCACGCAGGCGTGCGGACGCGTTTACTGGATCAGAGCCACAAATTTAAAACGCAATTGGTGAGGTGTCCGAGTGGTCGAAGGAGCACGCCTGGAAAGTGTGTAAGTCGCA
>CBDUGR010000126.1:0-6648 GCA_965366515.1 uncultured Gammaproteobacteria bacterium
GTTGGTTGAGGTGACTCCTAACAATATCAGGTTACGTAAAAAACTGTTGCTCGAGCATGAGCGCAAGAAAGCATCTCGCGTAGCAAGCTAAAATAGCACCGATACAGGGAACCGATGACCCAGTCATGGGTTCCCTGACGTTTCTTTTTATTTGTTTGCGTCTGCCTGCCAGTTAAAGCGTCGCTTCGCTGAGTAAGGGAGCACATCCATCACTTTTCCCTCAAGCAGACCCTGTTGCAGCCCTTTCCAGTAATCGGCATCAAAAATCTCTCGGTGGTTCTCATCAAAAATTTTGCGTACCAGAGGGTTTGCTAGAAGAAAGGTACGGAACTCTTCCGGAAATACGTCATTTGGGCTAACCGAGTACCAGGGTTCTGCCGCCATTTCCTGCTCTGGGGTGCGCGGCTCTGGGATTTTCCGGAAGTTGCATTCGGTGAGCGGGCAGATCTCGTCGTAATCATAAAAGACGACTCGGTTATGCCGAGTAACGCCGAAATTTTTGAACAGCATGTCGCCCGGAAAGATGTTGGCCGCCGCCAGTTCCTTGATGGCATTGCCGTAGCCATCAATAGCGACCTTGGCTTCTTTTTCTGTGGCGTTATCCAGATAAATGTTAAGCGGCGTCATGCGGCGCTCAACGTAGAGGTGCCTGATGAGTATCTTGTCGCCGCGGATCTCTACAGTCGAGGGTGCGACTTTCAATAGTTCATCGATTAACTCCTGAGAAAAACGATCCTTGGGAAAAAGAGCGTTGCTGAATTCCTGTGTGTCCGCCATGCGTCCTGCTCTTTCATGACGCGAAACCAGCATGTACTTATCCTTAACGGTTTGCTTGGTCATCTCTTTTGGTGGAGTAAAACGGTCTTTGATGATTTTGAATACCCGCTCATAGGAGGGCAGGGTAAAAACGCTCATAACCATCCCCTTGATGCCGGGAGCGACGATAAATTTGTCGTCGGTTTTTTTCAGGTGATTGAGGAATTCCCTATTAAACTCGGTCTTGCTGTGACGATTAAAGCCGATCGAGTTATAGAGTTCTGAATAGGGCTTCCAGGGCATAAGGTCTTTCAGGAAACGCACGATTTCTGAGGGTACCGGGGCGTCCACCTTAAAGTATGCTCGAGTGAAGCTGAAGATAATGCTCAGCTCGTCGGGATCAAAAATAAGAGTGTCTACATAGAGCTTTCTCTGTTCATTTTGCAGCACCGGTAAGACAAAAGGCACGGAAAGTTCTTCGCTGATGACCTTCCCGATCAGATAGGCAGCCTTGCTTCGATAAAAAACCGACTTGTGAATAATGGTATAGGCGTCCTTGTTGCGAATAATATCTGCCGGTAATTCTTTTAAAATGACATTGCGCATATTCTCTATGTCACGCTCGACATTTTCATAGGGCAATCCAAGATCAAAATCATGAATAATGCTGGCTAGCAAATCGCGAAGGTTACCTTTTGAGTGGTAGTAATTGAAAATATTGGTGTCCTGGCCAATCGTTCTGGAGAACTGATCCTCAGAGGGGAATACAAAGAGGTATTTATTGGAGATGTGTTCATGATCGAAGAATTTACAGTAAATGGAATTAAAGAATGTCTCGGCAATTTCAAAATTAGTTAAATCTTGAATTAATATCGAGTACTCCAGCTTGGCATCGGCCCAGATCGGTGGCTCCATTACATGCTCATGTGCGACCGCGAGAACCTGCTCTTTAACCGCAAGAATTTTATCCAGATACATGTTGATGCGATCTTTAGATGCCTGCTGGCAGGATTTCCAGTCGGCATCTATAAAGCGCTGCCTCGCACCCAGTGTATATCGTTCGAATTCTGTAAAATAATTATGGAATCCGTCGAGAATGATTTGAGCGATTTCTTTGGCGAGCGTGGGGGAGCTTTTTTCAGTCATGCTTGGTAAACCTTGGTTAATCACTTCTTCCAGCTATATGAGTCCGGATTGTAGCCTACCCGCTGCGCTGCGAACAGTTCATCAAGGCTAGATGATATGATTTAGAGGGGCAAGGTGTTATTCCATACGATTTGGGATAAGCTTTAGTGGCTTGGATATATTGATGCAGATAATGGGGGATTGATAATGCTGATGCTCTACCCGGAAGTGAAACCCTATAATAAATTTCGGTTAAAAGTGGGCGATCTGCATGAGATTTATGTGGAGGAATGTGGCAATCAGGAGGGTATACCCGTCGTTGTGGTGCATGGTGGACCGGGTGCCGGTTGTGATGCAAATATGCGACGTTTTTTTGATACGACACATTATCGTATTATTTTGTTTGATCAAAGAGGTGCTGGACGTTCATCACCTCATGCCGAGCTTGAGCAAAACACTACGCCTGACCTGATTGCGGATATGGAGGCAATTCGAACCCGATTAGGTATAGAGCGCTGGGTGTTGTTTGGTGGATCCTGGGGTTCCACACTCAGTCTGGCTTATGCTCAAACGTATCCGGATAACGTGCTGGGGCTGATTCTGAGGGGCATTTTTTTGTGCCGGGATCAGGATTTACGCTGGTTTTATCAGGACGGTGCCAGTCACATCTTTCCGGACTATTGGGAGGATTTTCAGCGTCTCATTCCACTAAACGAAAGGGATAATTACATAGCTGCTTATCACCGAAGGTTGGTAGGTTCTGATGATGTCTTGCGTATGGCTGCAGCCAAGGCGTGGGCGGTTTGGGAAGCGCGTTGCGCTACTTTGCGACCCAATCATGATGTAGTGGAACATTTTGCTGAGCCGCATGTGGCCATGTCCTTGGCGCGTATTGAAGCGCATTATTTTATTAATCAAATTTTTATGGAACCGAATCAGTTACTGCGAGATGCCGGGAAATTGGCCGGGCTGCCTGGTGTGATCGTGCATGGGCGGTATGATATGGTTTGCCCGTTAGACAACGCGGTAGACTTGCACCGTGCCTGGCTCGATTCTCATTTGGAAATCGTGCGAGATGCGGGGCATTCGGCGTTAGAGCCAGGTATTGTAGATGGGCTGATTCGTGCGACGCGCGATATGGCGAATCGCTTTCAGCATTTGATTGGTGATCTTTAGCGTGCGTGCGTTGATTCAAAGAGTGGGTTCTGCGCATGTTCAGGTAGAGGGTAGGGTTACCGGGTCCATTGGTCATGGCTTGCTGGTATTTTTGGGCGTGCAAAAAGGTGATGACAGGCTGTCGGCAGATCGATTGCTTGAAAAGGTACTTTGTTACCGCGTTTTTTCCGATGCCGATGGGAAGATGAATTTAAACGTGCAGCAGGTAGAAGGTGGACTGCTTATTGTTTCGCAATTCACCCTGGCGGCGGAAACAAAAAAAGGCTTGCGTCCGGGTTTTTCGCTAGCAGCGGAACCGGCAGAAGCACAAGAACTGTATGACTATTTTGTTACACAATCTCAATCCCGTTATGCACAGGTGGCGACGGGCGAATTCGCTGCTGACATGCAGGTTCATCTGGTCAATGATGGGCCGGTGACTTTTTTGCTGGAGGTCCAGGGGCCCCTGAATTAATCTTCAGCTGCACTATGTTCATTCGCTTTCTTGCGTCCTTGGGCAAGGCGAGCAAAGATGATGCCCATTTCAAATAAAAACCACATGGGCAGAGCCAGCAGCGTCTGGGATATGATGTCCGGTGGTGTCAGCAGCATTCCGAATACGAAACAGCCGACCAGAATATAGGGACGTTTATTGGTAAGGCTCGATATGGATACAGCCCCAGACATGATGAGCAGGAAGGTGGCGATGGGGATTTCGAAAGCGATACCGAAAGCGAAAAACAACTTAAGCACGAAGTCCAGATACTTATTGATATCGGTCATAATGCTCACGCCTTCCGGGCCAGCACTGGTGAAAAATCCGAATACCAATGGGAATACAACGTAGTAGGCGAAGGCAATGCCGATATAAAAGAGCATCACGCTGGAAAATAGCAGTGGGAATGCAATGCGTTTTTCATGGCTGTACATGCCGGGTGCGATAAAGCTCCATGCCTGGTGCAGGATATAGGGGATTGCGAGAAAGACGGACAGCACCAGCGTTAATTTAAAAGGTGTAAAAAAGGGTGATGCCACTTCGGTGGCTATCATGGTCGCGCCTTCAGGCAGCAGTGCCCTGAGTGGCTCCGAAACAAACGCGTAAATATCATTGGCAAAATAGAATAAGCATAGAAACAGCAGCAATATCGCAATAACCGAATTGAGAATGCGTGTTCTTAATTCGATAAGATGAGCGACCAGGGGTAGCTTCTCGTCCTCCTGCTCTTGATCGGAGTCATTGTAGTCATTCATTGCTGTGATCAGGCGCGTTGTTAGTCTTCAGTGGTGTTTGTTCCGGGCTTGGTGCATTTTTGTTATCCGGCAGGACCTTGCCTGTGCCAGAAACATTGATATCCAGCGAGTTATGCAATTGTTGCTGGGTTTCTTTCAGCTGCGCCATGATCTCTTCGTTGCGCAGATCCTGACGTATTTCATCAGCACCGATTTCCTGCTCCAGATCTTTGCGGAACTGAGAATAGGTGCGCCGCGCTCGCCCCAGCCAGAGCGCCAGTGTGCGAATAGTCTCAGGAAGACGGTTGGGTCCGATAACGATTAAGCTAACCAGCGCGATCAGCAAAATTTCGGCGAAGCCGATGTCAAACATGGGACAGCACTACTTTTTCGAATCCTTTTGTTTGGTCTTTTCAGCTTTGCCTTCGATAATATCGTTATCCTGCTCTTCGAGCTGTGCTGGATCCGCTTTATCCTGGTCGTTGGTATCCATGGCTTTGCGGAAACCCTTCACAGCATTTCCCAGATCACTGCCAAAATTACGCAAACGCTTTGTGCCGAAAAGTAAAATCACGATCGCCAACACAATTAATAATTGCCAAATGCTAATGCCACCTAAGCCCATGCGTATCCTCCGGGGATTTATTCAGGTTATATGCAAACAAATAGTAACTTAGAAAGGGGTATATAAAAAGTGCTCAATTCAGTTGCGAGAGGCCTTCTCCTCGAATCCGGAGATGTTAAAACGACGCTGCAATTCTTCAAGAACCGCTTCTGGCGACTCGCCCAGATGACTGAGCATGACGAGCGTGTGAAACCACAGGTCTGCTGTTTCGCTGATTACCGGGCCATTATTGCCGTTTTGTGCTGCATCCTTAGCGGCCAGAATGGTTTCAGTTGCTTCCTCACCGACTTTCTCAAGGATTTTATTTAGACCTTTATGATGCAGGCTTGCAACGTAGGAGCTCTCAGGCGATGCCTGTTTGCGCTGTTCGATTATCTGAGCCAGTTCGGACAAAAGGTTGTTCATGGTCAGCCCTCTAACGATTGTAAATATCTTCCGGCTGCTTAAGCACCGGGTCGGCAGGCTGCCATTGCTTATCATCAAAGCGCAGATAGAAACAACTTTCTCTGCCAGTGTGACAGGCTATGCCTCCCAATTGTTCAACCTGCATCAATACCACGTCCTGGTCACAATCGATCCTGATATCATAAAGTTTTTGTACGTGACCAGACTCCTCGCCCTTACGCCATAATTTTTTCCGCGATCGGGACCAGTATATGGCGCGGCCTTCCTGAATGGTTTTCTCCAATGCCTCGCGATTCATCCAGGCCATCATTAGTACACGTCCTGATTTATGGTCCTGCGCAATTGCCGGGATTAAACCGTCTTCAGTCCACTTCAATTGTTCTATCCAGTTATCTGTCATAGTCATATATTCGTATTTGTAAATTCCTTGGTATTATACGTCTTACGCGCCTTTGCCCACTAATAAATATAATCCTGCGAGACCTGCAACCCAGCTCACAGGAGGTATTTGGTAAAGCTGTTCATGTCCGGTGGTTGCGGTAATCGCCGCAAGAGCAATAGCAGCAATCCCCCACCATGCTCGTCTTTGCCTGCGGCGGCCCTGTTCAATTTCAGCAGTGAGTAGTTTTAAGGTTTGCCGCTGTTGATCATTATTATCTTTGAAGCGTTTGATCTGCTGCACCACATCCAGAACCAGCTGTGGCATTTCAGCGGTCTGTTCCAGCCAGTCCGGACCTTGTTCTCGCATTGCTTTGAGCAATCCGGGAGGACCGGTGCGTTCCTTCATCCAATCTTCGAGAAAGGGTTTGGCGGTAAACCAGAGATCTAGATCCGGGTAGATTTGTCGCCCCAATCCTTCGATATTGAGCAGGGTTTTCTGTAACAAAACCAATTGTGGCTGGACTTCCATATTGAACTGTCGAGCCGTCTGGAATAGCCTCAACAACACCTGTCCAAAAGAAATATCCTTGAGCGGCTTTTCAAAAATGGGTTCGCAAACGCTGCGAATGGATGTCTCAAATTCTGATAGCGGAGTATCTTCGGGTACCCAGCCTGATTCAATATGTAGCGCCGCAACCTGGCGATAATCCCGTTTGAAAAATGCCAATAAAATACGTGCCAGGTAATTTTTATCTTCCTGTGTCAGACTGCCAACAATACCGCAATCAATGGCTATGTATTGAGGTTCTTCTGGATTCTTTGTCGAAACAAAAATATTGCCGGGATGCATGTCGGCATGAAAAAAACTGTCTCGAAAAACCTGAGTAAAGAATATCTCTACGCCTCTTTCTGCCAGCTTTTTCATATCGGTATTCTGACGGTGCAAAGCGGCAATATCAGCTATAGGGATG
>CBDUGR010000127.1:0-6571 GCA_965366515.1 uncultured Gammaproteobacteria bacterium
ACGGCTATAAAGCACGTAAATAGAAGGTCTATCCGTCGAACAATCCGGAGAGGAATTTTTGCATAACCTGCAAAGATTTTGATTCTTGCTCGCGATGAGGTGAATGACCACAATTCTCCAGCAAGGAAACTTCCACCTGACTTCCTGACTGCTTGGTAATCGCCTCTACCTGAGCAACTGTTCCATATTGATCATCAACGCCTTGCACTACCAACACCGGGACACGAATATTGGGGAGATATTGCTCAATATTCCAATTAACAAAGTCTGGATCCAGCCAGGCGTCATTCCATCCCCAAAAGGCACAATCGGTGTTTTCCCCATGGTACTTTTTTAACCGTTCGCGCAAGCCATCATTTACATAGGCCCTTTTGGCCATCTGTATCGAAGTCACCGAAATCTCCTCACAGAACACGTGCGGGGATTGGCAAATAATCCCCAGCAAACCTTCCTGCACTCCCAGCCCCGCATTAATCAGGGCAATCGACCCACCATCAGAATGTCCGAGCAAGATATATTGCTGCAACCCGGCAACCTTCACTAACTCAGGCAACACATGCTCGGCCTCATCATGCATATAGGAAAGTGGTCTGGGTAACTCGCAGGGATCGGACGCTCCATACCCCTGGCGGCTATAGACTAAAGTCCCGCAACCTGTTTTCTTAGATAATTTTTCCGCAAAATCACGCCACATGGCTACGCAACCCAAACCCTCATGCAACATGACCACAGTCGGGGCCTCTCCTGGAACGGGACCAAAACACTCGTATTCCAGATTAACATCCAACACTTTGAGAAACTGGTTACCTGCCATACCACAAACCTATTGATTGATTAAAAAGCATCTCAGGCTGGCATTGGTAGCCCAGCCCGAGACACTCGGAGGAAAGGTAAATAAGGGAAACGAACCGCAATATTTAATAGAGAGGCTGAAAATCGCCTGCTCACAAAACAAATTTAGCTAGAAACCATTTCTTTCTGACGCTTTCGCCCTCTCGCGCAACATAAAATGCTGGACCTTCCCAGTAGCCGTACGCGGCAGTGCATCGATAAATTCTATGGATCGGGGGTATTTATATGGCGCGGCATTTTGCTTGGCAAAATCCTGGATTTCTTTTATTAAATCCAGACTCTCTGCAAAACCCTCTTTTAGTACCACATAAGCTCGCACAATATTTCCACGATCCGGATCAGGCACACCAATCACGCCACATTCGGCAACTGCAGGATGCTGACTAACGACCGCCTCCACTTCTGGAGAAACAATGTTGTATCCCGAAGATACAATAATTCCATCGTTTCTGGCCTGATACCAGATGTAACCCTGCTCATCTATCTTTACGGTGTCACCCGTAATATTCCAGCCGTCCACTACATATTTAGACTGACGATCATCGTTCAAATAACGGCAACCTGTGGGCCCTTTAACGGCCAAATATCCAATCTCACCCACAGGGCTATCTTTACCATCATCATCCAGGACACGAACCTCATAACCTGGAACAGCTTTACCCAAAGAGCCAACCGGGTCACTATCATGCTGCACAGACAGGAACACATGAAGCAGCTCAGTGGCGCCAATTCCATCAGTGATACGCACACCTGTTTTATCCAGCCAGGCTTCTGTCACATAGCCAGGCAAAGCCTCGCCTGCAGAGGCACAACCTCTAAGCGACGCCAATCTCTCATCCTCACAATCTTCAAGCAAGGCCTTATAAATGGTCGGCGCGGTAAAAAATATAGTCGCTTTAAATTTGTCGGCTGCATCCAGCAGTGATGGAATCCGCACATCCTCCAGCAACACAGTCGCTGCGCGTGCATGCAAAGGAAATAGCAGCAAACCACCCAGGCCATAAACGAAAGCAAGCGACGGGGTTCCAAGAAAAATATCATCTGAATTCGGCTTCAACACTTGCTTGGAAAATGTCTCACACACTGCAAGTATTGCGTGATGGGAATGCAAGGCTCCCTTTGGCTTACCTGTCGTTCCTGACGTAAAAGCAATCATTGCAATATCAGAACCGTCAGATAAAAAATTATCAAAATTGGTCGATTTACCCTCCATCAGCGATTCCATGCTTCCATCTACCTGATCGCCGTTAAAATACAGCACATGATCAAGCTGATCGGAAAACTCCATTGCCTTTTGCATATCTTCACTTAAACGGGCATCACATAGAGCAATAGAGGCTCGACTTTGCTCGACGATAGTATTGATCTCTTTACCACGCAACATTGCAATGGTAGTTACCACAATGCCCCCGGCTTTAAGTGTGGCCAGCCAGCAAGCTGCCAGCATGGGATTGTTCAAAGAACGCAATACAACACGATCGCCTGTTTTTAATCCCAAGTCATCGACCAGCACATGCGCAATCTGATTACTCTTTTCCAGTAATTCTTTATAGGTCCAGTTTCCCGACGGTGAATAAATGGCAACCTTATCCCCAACACCCTCATCCACTGCTCTATCCAGAAGCTCGGCAGCAGCATTAAATGACCCGCAACAATCAATTTCATTGATAAAGTCAGGCCACTGATCCTGTGGCGGCATGTGATCGGGCACAAAACTATCTTGGTATGTTTTTTTAGTGTTCACTTTAAACCCCTTGGATATACATAATTCCTTAGCCAGTATCTTTATATCGCCAATCAAATGCGCATATATTGGGAAAAAATTTTTTCAGCACCCAAAAGATGAATTAAAATGCTATTTTCAGCCAAAAGTCCAGCTCTAGTTTTACTGCATTATATTACACGAAACAGTTCCGGTAAACAGATTTATAGTTCATTTTTCTGCTTTTATGGGTTACAATGCTCCACCAATCAAGCTTGCTTGCACCATAATTCATAAATAAACAGCAGCTTTCAACACAAAAGCTGTAATATAATACCGCCCTAAGTGGCCGTAACTTAACAAAAAAAGCACTCTATGCAAGAAAATACCGTGTCAGACGAAAAGCAGCCAGAAAAAGATGCCAGCGAAGAGCATATGAAGCAAATTGCCAAGCTGGTTCGCGGCATGCGAACACAGAGGGGCCTTACAAGAAAAGATCTCTCTAAAATGTCCAGCATCTCCGAACGATACCTCGCCCAAGTTGAGGCTGGCAAAGCAAACATCTCTATAGCTCTGCTTTGGCGCATGGCAGAAGCAATGCAGGTCAATGTATCAAGCTTTCTCCCACAAGTTGAACAAACCAACATACAACTGGGGCCTCTTAAGCAGTTTCTTGAAGGACTCTCATTAGAGCAAGAGAAGAAGGCATTTGAGATATTGCTAAAGTATTTTTCCGGCGGGAAAGGACCAACGGGAGGCATCGCTCTGATTGGATTACGCGGAGCGGGGAAATCAACACTAGGCCGCATACTTGCCGAAAGCGCGAATATTCCTTTTATCAGCCTGACGCAGGTTATCGAAAAGCTCGCCGGCCTTGAAATACCTGAAATTTTATCCATGTTTGGACAAAGAGCGTACCGCAGGCTTGAACATCAAGCCATCGATTATGTGCTTGAAAACAATGAAAGCGTAATACTCGAAGTCGGTGGCAGCCTGGTTTCAGAAAGCGAAACCTTCAACCATCTGTTAAGCTCTTTCTACACAGTCTGGATCAGAGCGAAACTGGAAGACCATCTGAGCCGCGTACTGGCCCAAGGGGAAACCAAACCATTAAGGGATCACGAAAAAGCTATCGAGGATCTAAAACATATCCTGGAGGAACGCGAACCCTTTTATATGGCGGCAAACTGGGTAATAGATACTTCTGAAAGATCTATTGAAGAGTGCGCAAAAGAGCTAAGCACCAAGTGCCGCTGCTTCTGCTGTGAATGGAGCCAGTAAATCAACACCAAAGCGACTACTTTAGGAAAAGCTCGGACTTATAAATCCTACTTCAGCAGGACTTTTCGCTCCACAGATTGCACTATATTACACGCAGCAAGAATAGAAAGAAGATTTATATTACATATTTGTTGACCGACCCTATCGCACATGTATAATAATATGCTCTTAGAGTTGGGTATCAAATCGGAATACTGTTGAAAAGATGCATTATAATGCGCAGAAGCTATTCCAACGCTTTCACTAATAATAGTAAGGGGTAAACAATGAATAAACACTTACGCACACCATTTGCGTTGAAAGGCGTGGCCAAAGCTTTCGCCTACTCCAGCGCAGCAGCAATACTTGCGACACCAATAACCAGTTTTGCCGAAACCGCTAAAGGAAAAGGATTTGGCATTGAAGAGGTGGTTGTAACGGCTCGTAAACGGGAAGAGAACTTACAAGATACACCGCTGTCGGTTGCGGCCTTTACCGCAAACGACATGAAAGTGAGACAAATCCACTCTTCCGACCAGTTATCACAAATTACACCGAACCTGCAGTTTTCCTCTCAGGCTCCCTCCTCTGGTAGCAATGCATCTTCTCAGATATTTATTCGGGGCATCGGACAAACTGAGTTTCTACCCTCAACCGATCCGGGTGTAGGCCTCTATATAGATGGCGTGTATTTGGCTCGCTCTGTCGGCGGAACACTGGACTTTGCAGATATCGAACGGATCGAAGTACTACGTGGTCCCCAAGGCACGCTATTTGGACGTAACACCATCGGTGGTGCGATCAACATTCACACCAAGAAGCCCTCGGAAGAGTTTGGTGGCGAAGTGGAAGTAAAAGTGGGCTCCGACAGTCAGCTGGAAGTTATGGCGGACATCAATTTACCAATCAGCGAAAACCTGCTAACAAAATTTTCTGTCGGCAAACGTGATCGCGATGGCTACGTAAAAAGACTGGTCGACGGCGATGATCTGGGTGATGACGATACTTTCGGCGCACGTGCTGCGATTCTCTGGACACCTAGTGACGACGTGCAGGTTTTCTGGAGTGCTGATTACAATAAGGAAGAGGAAAATGGGTCGCCTCAGGTATTTAACTCTATATCCAGTGGAAACCTGTTCGCTCTTGTGTCAAGTGCACGTGCAGGTTGTCCCGCACCAGGTACAGAATTAGCAGATCCACGTTGTGCCAACAACCAGTGGAATGCTGGCCCTTTCGCAAGTAACGGTACTTTTCCGGTTGCATCCGAGTTGGAAGGCTGGGGAACCCAGCTGACAATTGATTGGGATCTGGACTGGATGACCGTGAAGTCAATAACCGCGTATCGCGATATGGATTGGTTCGCATCTCGTGATGCGGACAACACACCTTTTACTATTCTGCATACGCAAAATGATGATACGGCAGATCAACTCAGCCAAGAAATCCAGTTTGCCGGCACGGCCATGGAAGACAAGCTGAACTGGTTGGTTGGCTTGTACTACTTCGAAGAAGAAGCGAGCGATGACTATTATGTTCCGATCACTTTCGGCGACTTTAAAACAGGTGGTGACGTTGATAATGATACCAGCGCGCTCTTTGCACAGGTCACTTACGACGCTACCGATGCGTTGAGCATCACCTTCGGTATTCGCTATTCTGAAGAGACCAAGCGATTTACGCCGGATCAGGGAGCTTTGACTACCTACATATTCCCGGTAGGGCCTTCAGAAAAAGTGGGTGATATGTATTTGCACCCTGTCACAGGCGAGCTGTTTCCAACTATTCCCAGTGGCACTGCAGCAATTGTACCTGCTGGAACACCATTTTACCCAGCCGGTGAAGTTGAGACAGATGTCGAAGAAACTACCCCCATGTTGAATATCGCCTATCGCTGGTCTGACGATCTGATGACCTACATCAGTTACTCAGAAGGCTTTAAAAGTGGTGGTTTCAATGCTCGCAACGTAAAACCGGGCGCTAAAATCCGTGAATTTTCTCCTGAGTTTGCCGATACCTACGAAATCGGTTTTAAGGCGGATCTGCTGGACAACACGCTGCGTTTGAATGGTGCGGTATTCTACACCGAATACACAGACCTGCAGTTCATTATTCGTGAGGACTTCTCCCCCAATACCTTCAACGCGGGTGAAGCGATTATCGAAGGCTTTGAACTGGAGTGGACCTGGGTACCGACGCCTGAACTTCAAATTGTTGGCGGCGTTGGCTATACCGATGGCGACTATGAAGAGTTAAGTCCTGAGCTACTCGCTGAAGGTTCAGTCTCGCTAAATAACCAGATGCCCCACGTGCCAGACTGGTCTGCCAATATGGGCGTAGCCTATTCTATTGATCTAGGCGACAACGGTACGTTAACACCGCGTGTTGACTGGTCTTACCGTAGCAAAATGTACTTCAACGCCGATAACACTGAAGCCATATCTCAGAACGGTTACAGTATCTGGAATGCTGCGCTGACCTGGGAATCACCGGATGAAAACTGGCAGGTTATTGGTGCGGTATCCAATCTGGATGACGAAATATACCGCGTCGCAGGCAACTCTTCTCTTACAGCAAGTGCTTCCTATGCGGAATCCACTTATGCCAGAGAACGCGAATATTCATTGACTGTTCGTTATAGCTACTAATTTACCTGTTTGTCACTCTCTTGATAGGCCGGCGCAAGCCGGCCTTTTTTTATTCTCTATTCTAATCGTCCGTTTCAACGGCTCAGCTTTTCGTAGTCCGACTGCACTTATT
>CBDUGR010000128.1:0-6543 GCA_965366515.1 uncultured Gammaproteobacteria bacterium
AAATCCAGTGTGGTGGAGAGCATACCGAGCAATAACGTATTTGCAGCTCTTGCATTCCCCAATTCGGCGGCCGTAGTGCCCGCATCGGCGGCGTAACAGTTAGGGATCATCTGCGAAATATCAGCAACCGTTTCTTTCGCGTAACCATTCGCCGCGCCATGTTTGCGATCACGACAGGCAAATGGAGGTACTATTTTCTGTGTGTCAGCGATAAAGATACCGGTTTCCGGCTTTAGATAAGGCAACCAGCGAAGTCCTTCGGCCCATTCCAGTGCAACCAGCACATCGGCCTGCCCAACCGGGATAGTAGGCGAGTAGACCTTTTCACCAAAACGTACATGACTGAACACCGAGCCGCCGCGCTTGGCCATGCCATGCACTTCACTCTGTTTAACCTCATAACCCTGCTGCTGGCAAAGGGATGCCAACACTTTGGAAACCATAATAACACCCTGACCACCTACACCAACAATCAGCACATTGACGGGAACTTTGGCGGCTTGAGTCTGGGCGACCGGTTGTGCGTTTTTTGAACTTGCCTGGTTTAATTCAGTCATCATAAGTGCTCTGTCTCGACCGGTTGGATGCAGTTGGTTGAGCCGACCTGGGCGCAAAGGCTGCAGCCAATACAGGCAGCCTCATCAATTTGTACCTTGTGATGCCCTTCGTACAATTCATCGCTCCATGAAATGGCTGGACAGCCTAGATTCATGCAAGCCTGGCAGCCGGTACAAGATTCCGACTTAACCTGAAATGCTGGCCCTTTGAGTTTGACCGGGTCCAGTACGCAGGGCCGATCAAGTATCACCACCGCGACACCTTTATAAAGTGTGGCTTCGCGCAACGATTGAAACACGCTACCCATGTTGTACGAATCGATCTTCCTGAACCACTTCACACCAATCGACTTGATCAGTGCTTCATAGTCCACTCTGGGAGCAACTTCACCGCGCAGATTCTTGCCAGTACCCGGATGGTCCTGGCCGCCGGTCATCGCGGTGATGTGATTGTCCAAAAGCAACACCGTAATATTGGCATTGTTGTAAACGGCATTAATCAAAGGTGGAATGCCGGCATGCAGAAAGGTGGAATCACCAATCGTCGCAACGATGGGACGCGTTTCAGTACCCGCCATCGCGATACCCGCCGCGTTACCAATACTGGAGCCCATAGCGACTGAGGTATCAATCGCTTTTAGCGGCTCTACAGCAGCCAGTGTGTAACAACCAATATCGCCAGAAACGCGCGAATTCAGCGCTCTTAATGCCATGTAAGCGGTAGTATGTGGGCAACCGGCGCATAGCAATGGAGGACGCGCCATCGGTTGTATATCGATCAATTCCAGTTTGGGTATCGGTGGCAGCAAACCTGCATTTGCAAAACCTTCCTGGACAACTTCTGTTGAAAACTCACCCTCTCTCGGAAACAGAGACTTGCCTTCTACTTCCAATCCGAGAACTTTGAGCTGGTTTTCAATAATAGGCTCCAGCTCCTCCACCACGATTACGCGCTTGACGGACGCACAAAATTCACGAATTTTTGCTTCAGGTAAAGGATAGGATATACCCAGCTTTAACACACTGGCGTCCGGCATCATCTCCTTCACATAGGTATAGGCTGTACTCAAAGTGATAATACCCACCTCATCACTGCCTTCTTCCCAGCGGTTCAGCTCAGAGTCTTCCAGGTACTCCTTGAGCAGCCGTTCGCGCTCCAGCAGCGCGCCATGACGTACTCTTGCGTGGCCTGGAATCATCACGTTCTTGGTGGGTTGTTCCAAAAAGCCCTTGCACGGCACCTCTTTACGCGGCCCGGTTTTAACCAGACTACGCGTGTGAGACAGGCGTGTTGTACTTCTCACAATGACCGGTGTATCAAACTGCTCACTGATATCGAAGGCCAGCTTGGTATAATCCAGCGCTTCCTGGGCATCGGTGGGTTCCAGTACTGGCACCATCGCCAGTTGCCCGAAGATACGTGAGTCTTGCTCATTCTGGGAGCTGTGAATTCCAGGATCATCACAAACGACCAGCACCAGCGCACCGTTCACTCCGATATAGGTTTGTGACATCAGCGAGTCCGAAGCGACATTCAATCCAACATGCTTCATTGATGTGAATGAGCGTACACCAGCAAAGGAGCCACCAATGGCAACATCCAGCGCTACTTTCTCATTGGTCGACCATTCAGCATGCAGATCTTCCGCTGGATACTTACCCAGATTCTCCATGATTTCGGTGCTGGGCGTTCCGGGATAGGCCGCAGCCACCCTGACGCCTGCTTCCCAGACACCACGAGCTATCGCTTCATTCCCCATCATGGGGCGAGCGTCAAGATTACTCTTAGCTTTAGCGGACGCTTGATCAATTGTCGTTGTTTTACTTTTGTTTTCGGCGAGCTGGGGCATACTTTTATACTTTTGGTTAGTAACGGGACTGTCAGATTCTGTTCAACAGATGACTAAACGGTCGGCTATAGTACAGAATTAGAAAAGTGGGATTCATGACTTATGTCATGTTTTACAAGCACTGCGAGGCAATTGTGAGCACAAAAACGAGCTTTTTGAGAGGGTAATTCTTTTAAATTGGCTAATAAATTGTTTTTATTCTTGATCGACTCTAGCAAGCCCCCTTCTATTGATGCAAATCAACTTCATCTCGGTGCCCCAAACCTTTCGCATTATTGATAAAAAACAAGTGATCCGGCACTAGTTTGTACCAGGAAACATTTGTCATCGCCTTTTTAATCTCTGCCGGTGATTTCATCGCATTGCCGACCACCGGAAATTTGATGCCGTAGCGAGTTATTGCGGAGATTTTTTCCTGCTTACCCAGGCTAACCACGTGCCCTTCCATCTGCACGCCCTTAATATCTTTCCAATTATCATAATCCAGCTGAATCGTTGCAGATACCTGAGGGGAGCACTTCATATTGATCGCATGCCTAGTGCTTTCGGCAGATAAGAAATAGAAGGTAAAACCATCATTAACATAAAAAACAGCAGCTGCCCAGAGCCCTTCAGAGCCGTGGGTTGCCAGTGTCATCACATTGCGTTCCTTAATATAATCGAGCACCTCTTTTGCTACTAATTTTGTCTCAGAGTCTTCCATACTGATTTCCTTAGTTAATTTCCAAATGAGTTCCTAGTTACAGATTTGATCGCTGTTGCTGTCAGTAAATTTTACACAAATTTGAACTTGCTTTTATAACCCATTGTTTTTATTGGGCGGCACGGTAATTGCTTTACTATCAAGTAACAACAAAAAACGACCCTGCATTGAAACGTGTACGACTAGCCCTCTTTATGGGGGCTTTCTTTTTAGGCCTTCAAACTAATCTTGTAAACCGCACAGCGCGCCAGCCGCCGGTTTATCTCTTTTTCAATCAACTGATACTCCTCACTTTCCAGAGAACGATAGCGTGACTTGAATTCCAGCTCCTGAATATTTTCCGGCAACCGTGTCACGTCTGGCATAAACTCGCTTTCAGTTGTAATTTGTTTCATTATTTCTTGTAACTGTCGCGCCGTGTCAGCATGCGTGGCTAACGCGGCGAATTTTGTACCCGCTTTGTCAGCTGCCAAATCCGAAAAACTGAACCCGGATCCACCCTGGGAGTCCTTAAACTCTTTGAATAATCCCAATGCGTCCGCTACACCTCCGCCAGCTGAATTCGATATAAAGGCCGACAATAAGAAGTGTTTGGTTAAATCCAGGCGTCCGGCTAACAACAGATAACGACGGGCACTCTTTTTCTTAAGTTCAATTTCCGGATTTCCCATTAACTTACGGTAACTCGCTCCTGAGATATAGTGTGCCAGCGCATTGATCAGTGCTTTGTTTTCTGCCACGGCTAGCCGCTGATCCACTGATCGTGCATAGGCATCGTTAAATAGTTTTCCGATGAGAGGTGCAATAGAGGATATCCGCGGCTGCTCGGCTGCATAGATCTCGATTTTCTCCTGGTAGTACTTAAGCTGCTCCAACTCCTGCTCTTGAGTAAACAGCTGTCTACCTTTGCCGGCCAGCTCCTGGACCAAGTCTGGTCGCCATTGATAAGTCAATTCCAGCGCATCTTGTTTGATTTTAAATTCGGCTATACTGCCCATTGCTTCACGATAGTCTTTATCCATCATGGCAAGGCGGTGTAACATCTGCAACAAATGTCGACTGGCCCAGTTTGGAACGCCGATCTCGCCAATAACAACCTCCTCCAACAGAAGCTTTTGCTGGTCAAGCACCAGTTTTAATGACAGATTCAAATAGCCGTCAAAATTCAGCGGTCGTAGACTGCTGCTAAAACGAACACGGGCATAGCCTGGTTCCAAATCCATTTCAGCCGCCATTTCCTTTTGGTGCGAGAGCCCGTAATCCAAAATCAGGTTCAAGTCTTTTTCCTGAGTAATGAGTTTTTTGGTTTCGCCCGCGCGCATTCTTCTTGGGTCATGAGATTCCATCAATTCCCGCAGTCGGTTAACATGCTCGTAATTCATTGAGCTACTTGGGATGACCAGTGGCTTTTCCTCAATACCCCAAATCGCCAGCGCCAATGGACTGAGTATTAGCATCATTACCCAAGCGAGAAAAAAGAATTTCAGGATTTTTATAAGCGTACCTGCCATGGAAGTTAAACGCCTGATATTTGAATGAGATAGATTGAGTTTATACCAGAGCGGAAATAAGAAGTAATTCTGATTCTGAATTCTTCTGCAACTAGATTGTGCTTCTCTCTCAATCACAGCTAAAATAGCGCCTCTTTAGCCACAGGCAACCCGATATTCATGAAGCCATCCACAACAAGAGTCATCGTAGGCATGTCCGGAGGTGTTGACTCTTCCGTTTCTGCGTTTCTTCTTCAACAACAGGGTTTTCTGGTAGAAGGCCTGTTTATGAAAAACTGGGAAGAAGATGATGGCACAGAGTATTGCACAGCCAAAGAAGACCTGGCCGACGCGCAATCTGTATGCGATCACCTGGGTATTCATCTGCATACGGCTAATTTTGCCGCTGAATACTGGGATCATGTGTTTGCTCATTTTTTGCAGGAATATAAGGCGGGCAGAACCCCAAATCCCGATATTCTTTGCAATAAAGAAATTAAATTCAAGGCATTCCTGGAGTATGCTCAAGCCCTGGGTGCGGACTATATTGCCACCGGACACTACGCCCGACTGCAAAGAGATGGGGATAACACGCTATTACTCAGGGGGCTGGATTCTAACAAGGATCAAAGTTACTTCCTCTATGCCGTGTCTGGCCAACAGTTAAATAAAGCGCTGTTTCCAGTCGGTGAGCTAGAAAAACACCAGGTCAGGAGTGTCGCGGAGCAAAATGGGTTGGTGACACATAACAAAAAAGACAGCACCGGCATCTGCTTTATCGGAGAACGTCGGTTTAAAGACTTTTTGCAGCAATATCTTCCGGCACAACCGGGTAATATTGTTACTCCCGAAGGCGAAATCGTCGGTCAGCATCAAGGGTTAATGTATCACACCATCGGTCAACGTCAGGGTTTGGGAATAGGTGGCTTGAAACAATTTGACGAGGCCCCCTGGTACGTAGCCGGTAAAAATCTGGAGGCCAATGAGCTGCTTGTCGTTCAAGGTCCTGAGCACCCACTGCTATTTTCCGATCACCTTTATGTTGAACAGCTCGACTGGATATCAGGCACACCGCCAAATTTACCTCTGCAGTGCACTGCAAAGATTCGCTATCGACAAAAGGATCAGGCTATGACCATCATTGCTGACGCTGACGATCGATACAGAGTAAACTTTGAGGAACCCCAGCGGGCTATTGCTGCGGGGCAGTCTGCTGTTTTTTATCTCGGGGAGATTTGTCTGGGCGGAGGCATCATTGTCTAATTCTGATTTTTCAAATAAGGCCTATAAACAGTGTATTGCGCTTTCGGGAATGATCCAGGCAGTGACGCTGGTGGATCAGCTAGCCAATACCGGAAAAGTCTCTGAAGAGGCTTTTAACACCAGTATTGGCAGTATTCTAGTCATTGATTCTGCTTCCATCGAAGAAGTTTTCCAGGGTCAGGTAAATTTTATTCCTGGACTTTCGGTAGGATTCAAACAGCTACACGATCTTCTGGAAAACAAGAACCCTACTGCGACTCCGATTTTCAGGTACGCAATTGGTCTGTTGCACTTACAGAAAAAGCTTATGCGTAACAAAGCGTTACTTTCTGTACTTAGCAGTCGACTTGAACAATCAAAAGAAAAATTGGAGCATTTTGATATCACCCATGAGCGGATGATCGGGAATCTTGCGCAAATTTACGAAGACACGCTAAGTACCTTTCGCTACCGCATTCAGGTGACGGGCAATCGGCTATACCTGGAGAATCCGCAAAATATCCACAAAATCAGAGCATTACTTCTGGCGGGCGTTCGCTCTGCGATGTTGTGGCGACAGATGGGCGGCAAAAGATGGGACCTTTTGCTTAACCGCAAGTCGATGATTTCAGTCACAAACAGCCTGATGTAACTGCCCAAATCCACAAATTGGTGTATCATTGCACCCCTTTCTCAATAGC
>CBDUGR010000129.1:0-6501 GCA_965366515.1 uncultured Gammaproteobacteria bacterium
GAACACGCATGGTCATTCAGTACGAAATTGCCGGACTGCTGGGTGGATTAGTGCTAGGCACAGATCATTCGGCTGAAAATATTACAGGATTCTTTACCAAGTGGGGTGATGGTGCCTGTGATCTTGCCCCGCTTTTCGGGCTCAGTAAAAGACAGGTTCGGCAACTCGCAAAAGTGCTGGGCGCACCAGAGCACTTGATCACAAAGACCCCCACAGCAGATTTAGAGTGCGACACTCCACAAAAGGCCGACGAAGCTGCATTGGGCCTTAGCTACGACGATATTGATGATTTTCTGGAAAATAAGCAGATTCGCCCTGAGGTGGAATCCAGGATTTTAGAGATATACCGTCAAACCCAGCATAAAAGACAACCCATACCAACCCTTTACGACTAGCCAGTTTCTGACTCTTTAGCGTAACCGCATGCTTACGACTATACTTATTCAGATCAACTCGAATAAGCAGATATGACAGAATCTCCCGACAACGAATTTATTACACAGAAAATCGATAACCCGCAACAACCACAAGACCTTCGACTTCTGCAAATTTTTAATTACTACCGGGTTATCCTGTCCTTTGTCTTACTCTTCATCTTCTTTAACGAAGTCGGCAAGGTCTTTATTGGCCTGGAACACCCCCTGCTATTTATCGTTACCGCTGCGACATACAGCAGTATCAATATCACACTGATTTTCCTGTTGAAGACCCAACTCACACTTAAAGCCCAACAGCTGGCACTCAGCATATTGGTTGATATATTTGCTCTATCAATGCTGACCTACGCCAATGGAGGGGTTGGCAGTGGCTTCGGCAATCTGATCATCATTGCTATTGCCGCAGGCAGCATACTATCAACGGGACGATTTGCATCCATTTTGGCGGCTGTCGCAAGCATTTCGGTCATTTTGATTGAGCTCTATCGCGCCTTCGCTGACGGCGCAAATCCGCACTACTTTCAGGCGGGTATTCTCGGTATTGTTTTCTTCGCTACCGCACTTTTTATCAGAAAGATATCACGACGTATTTATGCGAGCGAAAGCCTGGCGCTCAAAAGGGGCAGCGAAGTCGCATCACTGGAAAAGTTAAACCAATTGATTATCCAGCGCATGAGAACTGGCATCATCGTCTGCGATAATACCGGCGAACTGCATATGATGAACCGGGCAGCCGAGCAATTATTAGGAAAGCCCTCATCTCTTCATGGTTCATCAACGAAATATCAGCACCTCCCTGAGATACTCATGAGTCGCCTGCGGCAATGGCAATCGAATCCACACAGCAGATCCAAGCCATTTAGAAGCTCAGCTGACAATCCGGAGATACAGGCAAATTTCACAGCTTTTCAGCGCGATAGCAGCTCTGAAGTACTGATATTTCTAGAGGACAACACAAAAGCCACGCAGCAGGCACAACAGCTGAAACTCGCATCATTGGGCCAACTAACCGCCAGTATCGCACACGAAATCAGGAACCCCTTGGGGGCGATCAGCCATGCAGCCCAATTATTATTGGAATCACCCAACCTGGATAAAGGTGACCAAAAGCTCTCTAATATAGTTCAAGAGCACTCCAGAAGAATGAACAGCACTATCGAGAATATACTTGAACTCTCCAGGCGCAGACCCGCCTCAGCAGAACCCATTTCGCTTAAAGCCTGGCTGGACAATTTCATCACGTCTTATATTGATGCGGAGCAATCTTGCGGAGACTTCACTGTTGATGTTGACCCCATTGAGCTGCAGGTCAGATTTGATACCTCTCAGCTGCAGCAAGTAATAACCAATCTTGTAAAAAACGGGTTACGTTATAGCGAATTGGCAACCGGTCATGCTTGCGTACAACTGAAGGCCGGAGTGCGTGAGGATAACGAACTTCCCTATTTAGACGTCATCAATCAAGGTTTAGGTGTATCTGAAAAAGCCGCTGCCCACCTGTTTGAGCCTTTTTATACGACCGAACGTAGCGGTACCGGCCTCGGCCTTTATATTTCCAGAGAGCTATGCGAAGCAAATAATGCACGTTTAGATCACATTCCTTCCTACACCGAGGGCTGTTGTTTTCGTATAATATTTCCTCACCCCAAACAAATTCTGGCGTAACCCATGAGCGAACACACAGCCCTCATCGTCGATGACGAACCGGATATTCTGGAATTACTGGATATCACTCTTTCGCGAATGGGGTTAAATGTTCACAAAGCTCCCAATATAGCAGCCGCCCAAGAACTACTCAAAGAGCTCCATTTTGATCTTTGCCTAACAGATATGCATTTACCAGATGGGAATGGTATAGAGCTCGTCTCGCACATCCAGAAAACTTATCCGGAAACGCCCGTGGCCGTAATTACCGCTTTCGGCAGTATGGAGGTAGCCATTAGTGCATTGAAAGCCGGCGCTTTCGACTTTGTCTCTAAACCAGTGGAGTTGCCAAGATTACGCGATATGGTGAATCAGGCTTTAAAAATAAATCACCCAAAGACCGACCAAGAGACTAAACAGGAAAATAGCAGCACACTCCTTGGAAACTCAGAACCGATACAAAAACTACGCAAGCAAATACAAAAGGTTGCACGCAGTCAGGCACCTATCTATATCAGTGGCGAATCCGGTAGTGGCAAAGAGCTGGCTGCGCGACAAATTCATGCGCTGGGGCCACGCTGTGATCAGCCCTTTGTCCCAGTTAACTGCGGAGCCATCCCGGGCGAACTGATGGAAAGCGAGTTTTTTGGTCATCGCAAAGGTAGCTTTACCGGAGCGGTAGCCGATAAAAATGGGCTTTTTCAATGCGCTCATGGTGGGACGCTGTTCCTCGACGAAGTTGCTGATCTGCCACTTCATATGCAGGTTAAACTACTGAGGGCTATTCAGGAGAAGTCAGTCCGGCCAGTTGGTGCAGAGCAGGAAATTCCGATTGATATTAGGATTTTAAGTGCAACCCACAAAGATCTTGCTAAGGAAGTGGAGTCAGGGAATTTTCGGCAGGATCTGTTTTACCGTATCAACGTCATTGAAATCCGTGTACCCAGTCTGCGTGAGCGACTATCTGACGTGCCCCTGCTGCTCGACAATTGTTTGCAAAAGCTAGCCACGCAGACAGGAAATCAAAAAGCGGCCATCAGTGGGCAGGCCATGAGCAGACTGAGTGCCTATCATTTCCCCGGTAACGTGCGCGAGCTGGAAAACACGCTGGAACGGGCCTACACACTTTGCGAAGATAATTTAATCAATGTACAAGACTTGCAGCTAGGATCCTCTCACGAACCGCATGACACAATGGGTGCAACTAACACAGTTACCGAGAAGCCGGTTTCTGTAGGTGATTCCCTGGACGACTATCTCGAGGGAATAGAAAAACAAGCCATACTCAAAGCATTAGAGGAGACACGCTGGAATCGTACAGCGGCGGCCGAAAAACTCGGAATCTCCTTTCGTCAAATGCGCCACAGACTGAAGAAATTTGGTATTGAGTGACCTTGTTTGAGATTTACTGATATCTGTCTCTCATAAAGTAGCCCAATCTGGTATTGTTTTGCCCTGTCTGGGCAGCCGGACTGGCTTCTCAATCGAATTAGACGCTATTATTGATATTTCTTAAGCAGCAAACTATCTAACATCCACTACATCAGGGAGCTATCATGGCACATATGAAACCTCTGGATCTGGCACAGATTCAGGATGATGAACTACTGGGCATGCTAACCCATTATGAAAAAACAAGAGGGTTTATCCCGAACAGTGTAAAAACCATGTCTCGACGGCCCAATATTGCTAAACGTTTCGCGGCCTTGAATCAGGCTATTCTATATGAGGGCACGGTAGCTGAAGAACTAAAAATGCTGATCAGCCTGGTATCCAGCGTTGCGGCGGGTTGCCGATACTGCCAGTCGCACATGGCTAACCTCGCCAGCATCTATAAGGCATCCGATGCAAAAATTGCAGCGGTATGGGAATTTGAAACAAGCGAGCTTTTTTCTGATGCGGAAAGAGCCGCACTGAGATTATCCCTGCATGCTGGCTATCTGCCCAACGAGGCTAGCCAGGAAGACTTCGATGAGCTTGGCAAATACTTCGATGAGGGGCAAATCGTAGAAATAGTTGCATCCATTGCCCTTTTTGGTTATTTGAATCGCTGGAATGATACGATGGCAACCCAGCTGGAAGAATATCCCGCATCCGTTGCCGAGCGGGCCATTAGCTCTAAAGGCTGGGAAGCAGGCAAACATCAATAACGCACAACACTCCATGTGGTAGCGAGCCTATCGTGGGTCGCTACCACAAAACTCCTTATTCTGGACTTTCAGTGGCGATGCGCATCGCTTCCAGGAGAACGTCCTGATCACCAATGTGGTTGGCGAGCAGTAGTATAATTCTAGCGTTGATACGTTCACTCTGATCCGGATCCAGATCACGATGCAACTCCGTTAGCGCCGCATAGAAAGAATCCGGATCGGAGAAATTAGGTTGTAAATTTAAAGTGCCCATTAGCTAACCTCCAATTCATAACCCAACGCTCGACGCATTGCACCTATTACATTACTAGCGGAAAAACTACGCCAGCGTCCGCACACATGCTGGTCCGGTCGGAACAAGTAAACATTGCCGGGCTGAAGATCATAGCGCTGCTCAATTAAATTTTTAGTATCACTAATTTCCCGACAACTCTCTTCGGGCATATCCTCTCCCGACGCTGTAGTGTCGACCAAAAGCACATCAATTTCTTCGGCCTCTCGCATGAGCTCCGTGATTTGTCGACGCAATCGCTCCATAGATAAGCCATTACTTTCCTTCGCACAGATCATCGCGACAAATCGTCCACCGAGACACTCCAGCAACCACTGCTTGCCATCCACACTCGTTATCGCCGCATCAATAGCAGGTGATCCGGGGCGCATTTTGGTTGGAAAATCATCAGCATCCTCTGTATTCAGCGGCGAGCCATCATAAACACAGGGCACCGACAATCGACCGCTATTTACCAGGCTTCTGGCAAATGGGTACGCCTCAGCAAGATTGAGTACTTCGTTACGGAACACCTTACTGGTTTTGTTTTTAGGTGTCATAAAATCGGTCGCACGACTGGAATTAAGGACATTTTCCTTCGCCCCCTGCTGCCGTTCAACATCATAGGTTTTCACCAAAATCTCCGGCGCTTCTTTTTTCAGAACCTTCGCCAATTTCCACGTCAGGTTCTCCACTCCCTGAATTCCACCGTTAGCACCTCGGGCACCAAATGGGGAAACCTGATGAGCTGCATCCCCAATAAAATAGACTCTGTGGTGAATAAAGCTCTCCATCATTCGACAACGAAAGGTGTAAACACTGCTCCATTCCAGTTCAAATTCGACATCTTTTCCTAACATCTTCTGGATACGCGGTAGTATTTTTTCCGGTTTATTTTCCTCTTCCGGACTGGCATCCCAACCCAATTGAAAATCAATTCGCCACACGTTATCCGCCTGCCGGTGAAGCAATGTTGACTGGCCAGCATGAAAAGTCGGATTAAACCAAAAGCGCCTTTGCGTCGGTAGTTCGGATTGCATCACTACATCGGCTATTAAAAATCGATCTTCAAAAACCTGCCCACTGCTTTCCAACCCCAGTTGTGCACGGATCGGGCTATTCGCCCCATCTGCAACCAGCAGATAATCACAGGTCATGCGGTATTTGCCATCCTGGGTTTCCACCTCAATCTGAGCCGAGTTATCGTCTGTCTGTACCTGGGTGACTTTGTGCAGCCACCTCAGGTCAATTTCAGAAAATTGCCCAGCTCGCTCAACCATGTATTCTTCAAAGTAATACTGTTGAAGATTAATAAAGGCGGGCATTTTATGATACTGCTCAGGTAGCAGGTTGAACTCATAGATCAACCTGTCACCGTTAAACACCTTGCCCAGATTCCAGGTAATCCCTTTATCGAGCATCGGCGCTGCGCAGCCAAAGCGATCACAGATCTCCAGGGTACGTTTCGAAAAACAAATGGCGCGCGAACCAATACTGACCGTATTATTATCATCCAGAACTACACTGGCAACTCCCTGTAGCGCTAAATCCAGAGCGGCGGATAGCCCCGCTGGACCCGCCCCCACGATGATAACGGGATGATGCACAGCAGTAACCGAGTCCTGGTCAGGACTATGTTGATAGCTGTATACCGGATTGCTATAGGTTTTTGGTGAAGCCATACCCATTCAGTGACCCTCGTCTAAAAAACCGCCTAATTTTCCAGTTCTGCAACGGCATCCTGTAACAAGTGCCACAATTCCTGATCTCGTTCAGCGGTCCAAACACGCGGATCATTATATTCACCAGCCTCGTCGAAACAACGCGCAATATCGAAGGGGATGCTGTGTTCAAAAATCACCAGATGTCCATAATCCCGCTGCATCTGGCGGTAGGTATCGATATAAACACCGGTTAAATCCTTACCTGCTTCACGGCCCTCTTTGACTGCATTAAACATGTCACTGACAAAGCTGCGTGTTCCGTCAATAGCTTCCTC